>JAEEKV010000341.1 GCA_016282595.1 Lachnospiraceae bacterium | reverse complement strand
CGGCCGCCTTTAAAGCCCACGACCTCAGCGTGGATAAAGTCTCCGCCCCGGCCGCTGACATAGATCCGGCACAGATCTCCAAGCCTGGCATCCGGTCCCGCCGATTCGATGGTCAGTCCCACCACGTTGACGACCTTGCCCAGCCGCTTGAAGAAGCTGTCCTGCATGAGCATTTTATATTTTGAGAAGTCTGTTGCGATGTCCATATCTCTTTTCCTGATTTAAGTTCTTGCTAAGGCCGGCTCCCGGTGCAGATACACTTCGCGCCGGCTACATAGCCAGATCATCTACATAGCAGAGCCCCTTACTTCCGCGTCCCGTCGTAGGCAAGAAGCATGAGCTTGCGCTTCAGCTCCTTGAGCTGTACGGAAAGTGAGCAGTCGAAAATGCCGTCATCGGTTTCAATGAGGCACTGATTTTTACTGAGGGAAATATCCTCCACCAGCTCCATCACCGCCCCGTCCGGAATCCCGCACTCACTGCGCAGGGATGCCTTCTGCATGGAAAGTGCCGAATAATCATCGGGCGATACATGGATCAGATAGCTTCCGCTGGCATCCAGGGCATGCATGGTGTTGGTGATGAGATGCTCGATCACCGAGCGATATCCCGAAAGCTCTACGGTAAAGATATGCTCATAGATCCCTGTCAGCTGCTCCACCAATGCCGGCTCCATCATCCGAAGCTTCTCATCATACTCCTCCAAAAGCTCCTGCCTGGTCTGCTCCAGCTTATTTTTTTCTGCCTTCCATTCCTCTTTCGCCCTGGCCTGTCCATCTTCATAGCCCTGCGCTGATCCCTGCTCGTAGGCATCCTGCTTGATCTGCTCTGCCAGCTGCTGAGCCTGTCTGCTGGTTTCATCCAAAAGGTTCTGGGCCTGGAGCTGTGCATCCGCAAGAAGGGCTTCCACCTCTTTTTGCGCTTCCTCGATCATCTTGGAGGGTACGCCCTCCCCCATGGTGGCTCTTTCCACCTGCTCGGGATTCAGGCCTTGAAAACCATCCTGATCCCCCTCGGCAAACTCCTCCGGCATGGGAGGCATCTCAAATCCGCCTTCCGGCATACCGGAAAGATCCGGCGCTCCACTGTCAAAAAGAGCAGAAACAGACGGATCCTCTTCCGCCTGAAAAGAGTCACCGTCTCCGTAAGGATCAAATCCGTATTTCGCAACAGGCCCATCATCCTCTACTGCTTCCGGCAGCTGCCCCACTTTTTCCTCAAACAGCTGGTCGGCATTGATGAGCCTGACTTCTTCGGATTCTATTGTCACAAATGGTGCTTTATATAAGGTCTTAGACAACGATCTCGTCACCTCCGCCTCTGGAGATTACGATCTCACCCGCATCCTCGAGCTTGCGGATAATATTCACAATCTTCTGCTGTGCCTCTTCCACATCCTTCATACGTACCGGGCCCATGAAGTCCATATCTTCCTTGATCATGGCTGCAAGACGCTTGGACAGGTTGTTAAAGATCGCATTCTGTACCTGCTCGTTGGCGCCCTTAAGGGAAATGGAAAGATCGGAGTTCTCCACATCACGCAGCACACGCTGGATGGCACGATCGTCCAAAAGCAGGATATCCTCGAAGACAAACATCTTCTTTCTGATCTCGTCTGCCAGCTCGGGATCCTCGATCTCCAAAGTCTCCATAATGTGTTTTTCCGTTCCACGATCCACGGTATTGAGAATTTCCACCACTGCATCCACACCGCCGATGATGTTGTATTCCTGATTGACCAAAGATGCAAGCTTCGTTTCCAGAATTCTCTCCACCTCCTTGATCACGTCCGGGCTGGTGCGATCCATGGTAGCGATACGCTTTGCCACATCCGCCTGTCTTTCCGGCGCCAGGGCTCCTACGATCTGTGCCGCCTGGGTCGGTGCCAGATAGGACAGGATCAAAGCGATGGTCTGCGGATGCTCGTCCTGAATAAAGTTCAAAAGCTGGGAAGCCTCTGCCTTTCTGACAAATTCGAAAGGCTTTACCTGCAAAGATGCGGTCAGACGGCCAATGACCTCCATGGCCTTTTCCGCTCCCAGAGCGTTTTCCAAAAGCTCCTTCGCGTAGCTGATACCACCCTCGGCGATATACTGCTGCGCCAGACAGATCTCGTAGAACTCCTTAATGACCTGGTCTTTTACCTGGGTTGTAATGCTCTTGGTATTGGCGATCTCCAGTGTCAGCTCTTCGATCTCTTCCTCTTTCAAATGCTTAAAGACCTGAGCGGATTTCTCAGGTCCCAAAGCGATCAGAAGGATAGCCGCCTTCTGAACACCGGTAATCTCAACTTCCTGGGCTGCTCCTCGGGCCACAGTGTTACCTCCTTACCATTCCTCTGACAGCCAGTTCCTCAGAAGGTTGGCTACAGCTTCCGGATTTTCATCTACAAATTTTTCAATCAGCTTACGTTCCTCAGTCTTGCCTTCCAGCTCCAGATCCTCCAGTTCTTCCTCAGGAGTGGATTGCAGAAGGGTTTCAACCGACAGCTCTTCCTCCGGCTCCTCCTCCTTCTGTACACGCATGGAACGGATCACAACAAAGGCCAGGATCCCCAGGATCACAACGATCAACAGGATCTGAACGATATCCGTCAGACCGAATTTGCCGCCTTCTTTGTCCAGGAAGGTGGGTACCTCGTAAGCCACGATGGTAATGTTTTCTCTTGCAATTCCCGTAGCTGTCTGCACTACGTTGTAAAGATCGGCATCAACCTCCAGCTTGGTCTGCTCTGCGTTGGCTGCCTTATACTCATCCCAGGTCATATCTACCAAAAGGCCCTGGGCGTCGATATCCTCCTCACGGATCACCTTAAGTTTTTTCGCGGTGACGGAGATAGAAGAATTTTCATACTTGATCAGTCCCGCCGGAACGATCTGCTTTTCCACAAACTCGTTGGGCAGGTATTTTCTGGACTCCTCGGAAACCGTCTGAGAGGAATCGTTTGCATTCTGGATCACATAGGTATTGCCGTTCTCTCCGTTGGAGTCTGTTCCCGGAACGCCTCCGGTAGAACCTGTTGACTCGGAGTTGTAAATATCCTCGCTGGCCAGAAGGCCCTGGGTAGAACCTTCCGGAGAAGAATAATCATGCTTGGTTCTCTCATAGGAGGAAAAATCCAGCTCCAGGTTGGTAGCTACTTCGATGGAGTCATAAAGGTTGGTTCCCAGAAGAACTCCCCGGACTTCATTTTTCACCAGCTGCTCTGCCTGAGTCTTGGCTGCCAGCTGGGTGCTGGTTCCGCCGATGCCGCCGTTGCCGGACATGATCTCGCCGGAGAATAAGAGGTTACCAACGGTGTCAATGATGGTAATATTGTCCGTGGTATCGTTGCCAAGGGCTGTTGCAATAAAGTGTGCCAAAGCAGAGGACTGCTCAGAGTTCATCTCTCCATCCAGCTCCAGTACAACGGATGCAGTGGAGGCAGCCTTTTGGGAGATCAGGGTGCCGTCATCCTCGGGTACGGTGAGGGTGACGTGTGCATTTTTCACCAGCTCATTGGCACAAAGGTCTGTTTCCAGTTTTAATTCTTTGTAGTGAACATAGCGTTTCTGCTTATCCGCCTCGGTGGTGGAAAAACCGCCGTCCGTTACGTCGGAAATGCTGTAGCCCGCAGTAGGAATGTCGTTTGCTCCCAAAAGGAGGTTAGCTGCGGACTCGTCTTTCTTCAGAACATAGACGGTCAGTGCGTCATCCGAAGTCTTGTTGGTGATAGAACCGCCGTTCAAGATCTCTGTGATCTCGGAGGCTTCCTTTGCGGATTCGCACCGGGCGATCACGATGTAATCAGGCCTTGTCAAAGCGTAGCCCAAAATAGAGATCGCCAAAACAACCGCCACCGCAACACTGACGATGATGGTTTTCTGTTTGGGGGTGAATTTGTTCCACCATTCTACAATTCGCTGCCATAAGGCTCGGAGACGTTCGGGCATGGGGATCCTTTCTTTTCTTATAAATCCATTCGCAAATCGGATCGCTCGTTACACTCGCGTTCCTTTTTTGCTCATGTCTGTTAGGTTGCCAGTGTGTAGATATAAGCCAATCGCTCCGTGTTTCATTTATGCCCTTTAGGGTGCACTCTCGCGATTGCATAATATCCGCTACTGTGCAGATATAAATCCCGATTGCTACGCGCTTTCAGCGCTCTCGCAATCGGCAGCCCCCACTCGCAAATTGAATTGCTCGTGATTGCCATCTATATCTGTTAGTTTAATCTAAGTCAATCGTTTAACATCCACTGTTGTGCAGATATAACCCCCGATTGCTCCGTGTTTCACACTCTCGCAATCGGCACATCCATTCGCAAATCGGATCGCTCGTTACACTTGCGTTCCTTTTTTGCTCATGTCTGTTGTACTCGCAAATATCTGCACAAATTGTTATGCAAGCATACAATTTGCGCAGCTACTTGCTCGCGCTTATATCTGCATGTTCATAATGGTTCTGTAACTCTCCAAGAATTTATCTCTCACCGCTACTGTGTATTGGAGTGCGGTGGAAGCTTTCTGGAGGGCGATGGACAAATCGTGTGTTGATTCGGTTTCGCCAAGTGCAAGGCGGACTTCTTCATTTTCCGCATCGGAAATGTACGCATTGGTCTGGTTGATGCTTTTGACTACTGCGTCGAAGATGCCTGCGAAGGCGTCGTTATTCTTCTCGTCGGCGGCGATCTGGCCGAGGACATGGTCGGTACGCATCTGGTTGTCGATAACGACACTGTTTACATGGTCAAGATTAT
>JAEEKV010000340.1 GCA_016282595.1 Lachnospiraceae bacterium | reverse complement strand
TGGACAGGCCTGTTTTTTTCTTCACCTTTTTGAACATGGATCGGACGTTTTTGATGTGTTCCTCGGGACTCATGGGGCTGTCACAGGTGCCGTCCTCGTTCCTTTGCATGGCCAGGGCATCGCTTTCTCCCTGCATCCAGACAAGGTACACGCGGCCCACCGAATAGCCTGCTTTTTTGGCTGCTTTTTTGGCGGATACGGTGCGGCTGATGATAGCCTGGTACAGCGTTTCGTTCCACTTGTAGCTTCCGGTTCCCTGCATGGCACAGGGCACTGCCAGGACCGGGGTCTTGGTGGTCTTGTTGTAGGCCTTGGCAAAAGCGGCCACCATGGAACCCGTGGCCAGATTTTCCTCGCCCATCACGTTATTGATGTATTTGTCGTTTTCGTTCTTTCCAAAAGGCTCTGAAAATTTCGAGATCTTTCCCGGTGATGATACCGGCAGATAAGCATAGACTGTTTTTTTTGCGACAGCGGGCGCAGATGCGGCATTGCCGTGCCCCATCATGTTGCTCTGTCCCGCGAAGACCAGAATATCAATGGTTTTTTTGTTTTTTGCCATAGCCGGCATAGGAAGGAGCAATCCCAAAACCAGTGCCACAAGCACAAAAAGAAAGCCCCGTCTGTAAGTCCCCTTATCGTTCCCAAACATTACCCTTCTCCTTTTTTCTGCCCCGAACTTCGATCAAAAAGTCGTGATCTCCAGATACCCCACCAGATTGGTTTTGTCAAACTCTTCCAGGATCCCTTCCGTGGGATCGAAATAGGTGCCGTCATAGATCACCAGATAATGGCTGTAACGCCCCATCTTTTCCATCAGGATCGCACATTTGGGAAGGGTAACATCCTTTCCCTGGGTATAATGGATCACATCCTCATGGGCCAGACCAAGATAATCCAGGGTATCCACCATCTTACCCATGCTTGCCTGCCAGTCGCGGCAATGCATGATCTCACAGGCATCATCCAGGGTAACGCCCGCCAGCATAGCGATACAGGTCTGTCCGCAAAGACCGTCGTTGGGCTGGGTGATCAGCTTCATGCTGTCCACCTTGCGGATGGGTTTTTCAAGAGAATAGGGAGAATCGGTTTCGATATACGCTTTTCGATTGGTGATCTGGAAGCGGATATCGATATCGGAAGTCTTTCCCTGCAGGGCCGCGCTCACACTGCCATTCAGCGGGATCGTGTACATCCCCTTTCCAAGCGGGCTCAGTTCGCAGGCAAAAGCTTTTTGATCTGCCTGCCCTTCGATGTGAAGGGTTCCCTGGGTGTCACAAACTTCCCAGATATTAAACGGAATTGTGATTTCAGATTTGCCGTTTTCAAAGGTAACGGCACCGATGAATTGATAAAACATTACTATAACCCCCCTGTGTTTCATTTTCTATCTGACAGTATACCACAAAGCCTGCCTGAGTGCTATGAAAGCTTTGGTTTTTTACAGACCCAGAAGGGTCCACAAAACCGATCCCAAAAGCAGGAAAAAGACCGCGGAAAAACTCAGTCCCACGGAAAGTACCACGCAGCTGTAGCGGTCAAAGAGGAGATTCCGCCGTTTGAAATGACGATACCTGACTCTGGCCGGTTTCCGGGTCTGTTTATAAAAAAACTTTGTGATGATCAGTTCTACGGGATAGATACAAAAGAAGGTCTCTCCGCCGATGTCATAGCCGGCAAATCCGGCCCGTGCTTCCTTCAGCGGAACAATCTCTTTGAACACCGCCTGTCCGCGGCGAAAGAACAAAAATAACAACAGGGATAGGGAAAAAAAGACAAGCATCAAAAAAAGCGCCAGAAGGATCAGAACCAGCATACCGATCCCGATCTCCAAAAGCTCAACGCCCATCAGCATCTCTACGGCAATGAGAAGCAGCACGGCCGTGCCGACTTTTACCGGATCCGTACCCAGTGCAAGAAGGACGAGCAGTATCAGAATGACAAGAACAAAGATCAGGACGGAAATCCGCATGGCAGCCCCCTATTGCCCCTGCGGGCGCATTACTCTTTTGCGCCTGCGGCTTCTTCGATCAGCGAAAGGATCGTTTCGATGGGATCCCGCTGGATGCTGTTTTTCATGTTATCGATAAAGGTCTGACGGGTAAAATACAGCTCGTGCACCTTTTCCGTCAAAAGCAGAGGGGTAATGTCATGCTCACTGAGCACGATGGAAAATCCCTGGGATTCAAAGGATTTTGCATTCAGGATCTGATCTCCTCTGCTGCCTGCCATCAGCGGGATCAGCAGATTGGGCTTTTGCAGCGCCAACAGTTCACAGATGGCATTGGCACCGGCACGGCTGATCACCACGTCCGCTGCCGCAAACAGATCCTTCAGCTCTGCCTTCACATATTCAAACTGCTTATAGCCCGGTTTTACCAAAAGTACATTATCCACCTTGCCCTGTCCGCAGATATGGGCGATCTGGAAATCTTTCAAAAGTTCGTCAAGTGCTTCCCTGACTGCGGAATTGACATTGGCCGCCCCCTGGGATCCGCCGATGACAAGGATCACGGGCTTTGTTTCATCAAACCCGCAAAACTCCAGGCCCGCCTGTCTGCTGCCTTTGCGAAGCTCGGCTCTGATGGGGGTCCCGGTTAAAACCGCCTTATCCTCCGGCACCTGCTGCAGGGTTTCCGGGAAATTGCAGCAGACCTTGGTAGCCACGGGAATGCAAAGCTTATTGGCCAGTCCCGGGGTCATATCCGATTCATGAATGATACAGGGGATCTTCAGCGTTGCCGCTGCCCTGACTACGGGTACGGAAACAAAACCGCCCTTACTGAAGATCACATCGGGTTTGATCTGCTTTAAGATCTTTCTGGCCTGC
>JAEEKV010000339.1 GCA_016282595.1 Lachnospiraceae bacterium | reverse complement strand
TCTTTGATTTCTTCTTTTTTCTCCTCCTCAACTTCAGGAGACGCACCTTCTTCAAGAATCTCGTTGTCAGCTTCTCTTTCTTCGTTCGCTTCGTTTTCGATCTCTTCGTTATCGAGTTCTTCCTTGTTTTCTTCGTTCTCGGCTACATTCTCATCGATCTCATTCTCATCGATCTCATTCCCAATGAATTCAATTTCTTCGTTTTGTCTGACAGGATATTCCCGATTCGTGATCTCGGAATACAGTGTTCTCCAAAGCTCGGATTCAGGAAGTTCTCCGGCATATTTACCTTCCAGCGGAATATAGCGCTCATCATGGCCGTCGGTAAAGATCCTTCTCTGCTCCTTGTTTGCCCAATCATTGATCTTCTGATTGATCTCTTTTTGCTCAGGCGTAGTACCTTCAGGCCAGTCTTCTCCTTCTCTCGGAACAGGATAGGCCATTCTGATCCTGGTAAGCACTTCCATCTGGCTGTTTTTGTGTGCTTCATTTTCTCTCTGAGTCATCATGGCTTCTCTTTGAGACTCAAGAGAATACTTGCCTTTCCAGGGATCCGCTTCTTTCAGAGCTTCCTCACTGAGTCCTTCCAAATGAGCAAACTGTTCCTGGGGACCATTATCTCTGATAAGAGCATAGGCTTCCTGAATCTCATTAAACACCTTCAGATTTCTTCCGATCTCTTCCGGAGACAGATCATGGATCAGACTTTGCACGCTTGCATCTTTGGGCACAGAGAGCGGATAAAACTTCTGGATCGTTGACAGAGCAGTCATCTGTGCAGTCATGTGCTGAACCTGCTCAGGGCTAAACTGTTTCTCATCACTATGCTCTGTGGGAGCGACTTCCTTTGCCTCTTCCTTTACTTCTTCCTCTGCTGCTTTCACCTGGGGCTGCTCAGGTCTGGTAAAGGTAGTAGGTCCGTCATAATCCTGCATCAGGCTGTTGAGATCCGGCTCTTCAAAAGGGATGTCAACAGAATCATCATTGAGGATATCTTCGCGCTCTTTCTGCACCTTTTCCGCATCAAGTTCCATCTCATCCTCAGAAGGCTCAATACCTGCTTCCCCGGCATCAAGTTCCTCATCCTCTGCTTCTCCGGCTTCAGGCTCCTCATCCTCTGCTTCCAGGGCTTCCTTTTCCTCTTCCTCGATCTGCAGATTCATCCTGTCCATCCACTGCTCGAAATTCTCTTCTTTAAATTCCAGGCCGGCGTCACCAAAAACAGACATAAAGCTGTGCTCATCGTCCACATCGGTGATCATATCATCAACCTGCTTATAGTAATCCTTGATCATCGTATATCCGCCTTCGGAATAACTCTTGTTGATCATAGGATGCAGGGACGGATAAAGAACAGGATCCATAATATCCATATTGAGAAGTACCAGTACTTCCTTGGGATCCTTGATATTATCCACAATATCATTATAGATCTCTTCCAGGTATCCATCCGTATCGCTGTCACGCATCAGTACATCATCCTTGGGTAACAGGATATCCTGGTCGACTACATAGTCGTCCTTAAACTGCTCCGCCAAACGCTCCTGATCCGGCTGAACCTGATCAAGACCTTCGTATTGCTTCAGCTCAAGGCCTCTGATATAAACCTGACGAGCGATCATATTCTTTTTTTCCTGCGGGCTCGCAGTTTCATATTCCTTCAAAAAGGTTTCCGATTCCGCTCTTCTTTTGACAGAAGCATAGCTCATCGCTTCTTCAAACAAACTGTCGACTTCTCTTAATTCCTGTTCTTTCATCTTTTGGCCCTCGCCTTACATTCATTTGTCACGCCGGATCATAAATCTCTTAATTGATCCTGCTTTTTGTTCGGTTTCGATAATAATACCCCAATGAACCTGATCCGGTTGCAAAAACGATCAAATAATTGATTGCTATATTGCATTTTTACCCCAAATGATCCTATCAGTCCATTTCATCCAGCGTCTTTCTGATCTCTTTGATGAAATTTTCACTGTTGAGAACCGTTACATTCTCAAGTGAGGTGATGAGGGCAAGATCCTTTGTCATACGTCCGCTCTCGATGGTGTCGATGGTAGCCTTTTCCAGCTTGTCTGCAAAAGCAGCCAGCTCTTTATTGCCATCCAGCTCACCGCGCTTTCTCAGTGCTCCCGTCCATGCAAAAATGGTAGCCACGGAGTTGGTAGAGGTCTCCTCGCCTGCCAGATGCTTATAGTAATGTCTCTGAACAGTACCGTGAGCTGCCTCATACTCATAGACCCCTGCGGGAGATACTAAAACGGAGGTCATCATAGCAAGAGAACCGAAGGCGGAGGATACCATATCGCTCATTACATCGCCGTCATAGTTCTTGCAAGCCCAGATAAAGCCGCCCTTTGCCTTCATAACACGGGCTACTGCGTCATCAATGAGGGTGTAGAAGTAGGTGATGCCTGCTTCTTCAAAACGGCTCTTATACTCAGCTTCAAAGATCTCTGCAAATACATCCTTAAAGGTATGGTCATAGGTCTTGGAAATGGTATCCTTGGTTGCAAACCAGAGATCCTGCTTGGTATCCAGGGCATAGTTAAAGCATGCCTTGGCAAAGCTTTCGATGGACTTTTTGGTATTGTGAACACCCTGGATCACACCGGGGCCATCAAACTCATGAATGGTTTTTCTGGTTTCGGTGCCGTCAGCAGCCGTAAATACCAGCTCTGCCTTACCCGGGCCGTCAGCAGCGATCTCCACATTTTTATATACATCGCCGTAAGCGTGACGTGCAAGGGTGATAGGCTTTTCCCAGTTTCTTACGCAGGGCTCGATGCCCTTTACAACGATGGGAGCCCTGAAAACGGTTCCGTCAAGCATGGAACGGATGGTACCGTTGGGGCTCTTCCACATTTCCTTTAAGTTATATTCGTCCATTCTGGCCGCATTGGGGGTAATAGTGGCACATTTTACGGCAACACCATACTTTTTGGTAGCCTCCGCGCTGTCCTTTGTTACCTGATCGTCAGTCTCATTTCTGTGCTCCAGTCCAAGATCGTAATACTCTGTCTTCAGATCTACGTAAGGAAGAAGGAGCTCGTCCTTGATCATCTTCCAAAGGATGCGGGTCATTTCATCCCCGTCCATCTCTACCAGCGGTGTTGTCATTGCAATTTTACTCATTGTAAGCCTCCTATAATCTGATTTTTACCATTGTGTTTCGCATGGTATAATAAACCGTCTGCACCGGAAAGCGCTTCGGTTATATTCTGATAGTCACAAAGGCGGACCAGGCCGCCGCTTACGGAAATGTGCAGGTCAGGCTCTTCAGAAAACTTCGCATCATAGATCCCCTGTCGGATCTTTTCTGCCCGATCCTCTGCCTCTTTTCCATCCTTACAACAAAAGACCACGACGAACTCCTCGCCACCATATCTGGCTGCGAATTCCCCGTTTTCTTCATCTCTATTCTGAATTAATACGACACCCAGCTTCGAAAGTACATGATCTCCGAAAAGATGTCCGTAGGTATCATTGATCTTCTTAAAAAAATCAATGTCCAGCATCAAAAGATACCGATCATCATTTTTCTCAAATTCCGCTTCCGGGTCGATCCTATTAAAAAGCTCCCTGCGGTTATAGAGCTTTGTCAATGGATCCACCTTGGATAAGGTCTCCAGCTCCGATAACAGTTTTTCCTTATTTTTCCGCTCCGTTTCATATTCATTTACCACCAGGGAAGTAATGAGGTAAATGCCCACGGAACAGATGGGCAGGGATACGATGACATCCAGATACCACTCCGTATAGGTCAGTGCGATCACCAGATCCGGCCTTACAAACACGGAAAAGGCTACCACTGCCATCAGCCATAGCAGACACACGGAAAACAGGATGATCCTTCTTTTCACATCCCGGATACAGGGTACGATCAAAAACAGACTGCCGATGGCATACAGGATCATACCGCTTCTGACACCGCCGCAGCAAAACCAGGCAATTGTCACCAGTCCGAAAACAATAACAATCATCAAAGGAGCACGAAGCTGCTTCTCCATGCCCTTTGCCACCGACAGATACCAGAAAAGCGCCATGGTACAAAAGCACAAAAAAGTACAGCATACCGTAATTGCTCCGAGATGCTCTATACAGGTTATGATGAATGATAACAGGTTGATGAAGGTTCCCACGATCAACACGATGACATACATCTTTTCTTCCAGTGTCTTTTTCGAAGAAACCTGCTTCTTAAGCCAGTTTAACATAAATCCCTCTATTTTGCTTCTTTTTTATATAACAAAAGAAGAAGTCCAAAGGCCCCTAAGAAGATCGCAATAACGATCTGCAGGGGGATGGAATGATCTCCCGTATCGGGGGACTCATCTTTATTATGCATCTCTGCGGTCTTTTTGGCAATCTCTTCTGCCACCTCACCAATACCGGCGTAAATACCGTAGGGTGAAAAATGGGTGGTGGTAAAGGTGAAATACTTCTGACCGTCTTCTTCGCTCTTGGTTCCGTAGTGTTTATCCAAAGTGCCGTCTTCCTTTAAGGAAACAGCCAGGATCTGCTGGTCATAGAGCGTATCGGAAATGGGTACCTTGATCTCCACGGGCCTCTTTCCGAAATTAGTGATGGGTACGTTGGTGGCATTTTCCACCATACGAAGCTCGAAGGGTACCAGCTGTCCGCTGACAGGCAGGCCGTATTCCTTGGTAACTTCGCCCAAAAGTTTTTCTGCATCTTTATCATCCTTGGATACAAACAGGGTGTAAGGTGCGTCATCATCCTTTACGTTGGCCTTAATAAGGGCCGCATTGGGGAAGCTGTTATCCAGGGCTACGGTTGTAACATAGGAAGGAGCCTCTTCTTCCTCGCCCTTCTTTTTCTTATTCTTCTTATCCTTCTTATCCTCTTCCTTCTCGTCCTCCACCTCGTAAACCACTTTTTCCGGTTCCTCAATGGTAACTGTGGAAGGATCTACCGCCAGGGCTTCCACATAATCTCCGATGGTTCCCAGTGCGGAAGGCATAAGCACGGTTTTTACTCCGCTGATCTTAGCACTTTGCATAGGGTTTTCTCCGCTCTCTGTCTGAGCAGCAGCCTGTCCCTGGGCAGGATCATAGGAGGAAAATGCACTTGGCAGGGCTCCTACAAGCTTGTAGGGGTTGCCGTCAATGGTAACCGTTTCTGGAATTCTGACGGTACCGAACATATCCGGCGCCATAGTGGATTTTACAAGCACTGCTTCCCTCTTGCTGTCAGAGAGGCCGTTTGGTACATTGACGATGAGGCCTCTGAAGCCAAGGTAATTTTCATCTAAAACCGAATCCTTTAAGCTGATACCGTTCCCCGTTACCACTGCCGTAGGGATCTCACCCATGGCTCGGATCCGAAAGGCATCGTTTGTCAGTCTGGTGGAGGTCTGCTCATAGCTTAAAGCCGGAATGGTATCCGACTCAAAGACAACGGAGGGAGAAACCGCTCCCGCAAAGGCCCCAAGGCCGATCTGCTCCACAGTAGCAGGGATATGCAGCTTATCAACAGGACAGTTCAAAAATGCCCTGTCAGCAATCTTTTTCAGTCCGCTTCCACCTGTTACGGAGGAAAGTCCGGTGCAGTCATAGAAAGCACCTTCTCCGATCTCTGTCAAAGAGGCAGGAAGTCTTACGCTTTGGATCTCACCATGGCCTGCAAAGGCAGAGCCTGCGATCTTTTTCACCGTATCAGGAATGGTAACGGTAGCACCGCTTCCGCGGTATGCCATAAGCACTCCGTCTCCTACGATCCAGAAGGGATCTCCCTGCTTATTCAGCCAATTGTCCAAAAACGGGGTTTCTGCAAAGGCTTCGGGACTGATATCCGTTACGGAATCCGGGATCCTTACCATTTCCAGATCATCACAGTGATAGAAAGCGCCGTAGCCGATGCTCTTTAACCCATCCGGCAGGATCACGCTCTTTAAGCTGCTTCTTGCAAAGGCCAGATCGCCGATGGCAGTTGTGCCCTCTTCTACCTCCACATCGGAAGGATTGCTCTGTGCATAGTAAGCCCTTCTGGGGATCACGCCTTCCTTGTTGCGTGCGCGCTGAGTAGGTGTAGGATACTCCTCAATGGGAAGCCTTGCCGGATTGGAGGTATCCATCTCTTCCACAGCTCCGCCTTCCTGGGCTTTTGTGGCATTGTCAAAGGTGCCGGGGAAGATCACGGCTTCATTGCCCACTACACGGGTCTTTCCGATTTCTCCCGTAGCGTCGGTGTAATCATCCCAGACATCCGCCTTACTCATGTCCGCTTTGCGTCCCGGATCAAACTTCTGGGGAAGCACCTTGGATGAGGTCTTGGCCGGCTCTGTTGTCTTTTTCTTCTCCTTCCTGGTAACGCTGTCCTTGGGGAAATAGCTGCCGATGGCGTTTTCACTAACGGAATCCTCGTATTCCATAAGGGCCGACTGGGACAGGTCAAAGGCACGGAAAAATTCGTATGCGGTGGTTCCCACATCCGAGATAATGTTCAGATTTCTGCAGCCGTCAAAGGCGGTATCGTGAATGTAGGTGACCGATGCAGGGATCCTGACATTTCCAAGAGAAATACAATCCTCAAAGGCTTTGGCCCCGATCCTTCTGACAGACAAAGGAACTGTGATCTCCTCCAGATTCTCACAGTTGGAAAAGGCAAATTCCGGGATTTCCGTCAGATTGGAGGACAGATTCACATTGGTAAGATTATTACAGCCCCAGAAGGCGTAGCGCTCAATGCGGTTTACGGACTCAGGGATGGTAAAGCTATTTCCCACACGTCCGGAAAGCACGCAGTACAGCACCTTCATGTCCTTATCGTAAAGGGCTCCGTCTTTGAATACAAAATAGGGATTTTTGTTCAGATCTAATGTAGTCAGCTTGGAATCTCCGGAAAAGACACCGGCTCCCATATCCACAAGGGTATTGCTGAACTTAAAGGATTTCAGATTGTCACATTTGGCAAAGGCACCGCTCTCCAAAGTGGTGACATTGCCCGGAAGGGAAACATCGGTAATGGAAGTACAGCTTCTGAAGGCACCGTTTCCGATCTCCTCAAGAGATGCGGGGAAGGTTACCTTTGTCAGCTGATTTTGGTTGGAAAAGGCTTCGGAATCGATACGGGTTACGCCATTTGGAATAGACACAGTGGTAGCTGTGCCGTTATATGCCACTATGGTGTTTTGGTCCCTTTCAAAATCCGAAGGAGAGGTAGCAAAGGCCAAAGGCGCCGGGATCTGTGTGAGCCCTATCGCCAGTGCCAATACTACCGCTCCTGCGATTTTTCTGATTCTCTTTGCCATGCGCAAGTTTCCTTTACGAGATCACTTTCACAACCTTCTTGGACGGACGAAGGGCAAACATGAGAATGGATGCCAGTGCCAGTCCGATTGCCAGGAACCACTTGGGATGGATGGGATCTCCGGTCTTGGGAGAAGCATCCGCCAGCCCTGCGTTCTGGGTCAGGTTGTTGGTTTCTACATATAAAGCATAAGGCGAGAAGTGAGGCGCCTTAAAGGATACGCAAGGTACATTGTCAATGGTAATAAGTCTTGCATTCACCTTTTCCATATTGCCTGCAGCATCTACTGTCATGACCTTGTTGTTGCCTGCAAACTGTGCCATTGCATCTGGAATGGGGATGGTCACATTTACGGAAAGTCTCGCAGTGTTCAGGATCTTGGTGGTTCCGGTGGAATCATAAAGGCTGATATCCATTGCAAAGTACTTCAGGTTGTCAAGGCTTCCGTAAGCTCTGGTTAATGCCTGCTCAATGGCAATTCTTGCCTCGTCGGAATCCGTTACCTTAACGATGAAGTTATCTTTGGAGCCATCCACGTTGGCTGCTGCCAGATTCCTGTTGGAAATACCGCTCTTTGTCACATCGATCTTGGTATTGGATTTCGGTACTACCTTGCCTGTTGCATTGCCGCTGACAGAGGTTGTCTTAGGCGGTACATAGTTGGGATCTTTCTGGTAGGTAGCCTTCACCACAAGATCGGAATTAATGGCGATGCTTGCATAGTTGGAAGGCGACCAGGATACGAACTTGTATCCCTTTCTCACAGGCTCATAGGGGAAGGTTCCCGGCTTTTCGCCTGCTGCGATGAGCTGCGTGCTTAAGGTCTTTCCGTCATAGTCCACAAAGGTGACGGTGTACATCTTTTTATTGTTTGTCGTTGTGCCAGTATTTCCGGTATTACCGGTGTTTCCGCCCTTCTTTTTGCCGGATCCGCCCACATCGCCGCCGGTCCCGGAGGTGTTTCCGGTAGAGCCGCTGATGTCGTCGGAGCCGTCCACATCTGGAGTTACCACATTCTTTTCAAAGTTGGCCGTAACCGTTACATCCTCGGTTACCACCTGCTTCATATAATTGGTAGGTGTCCAGTAAACAAAGGTATAACCGCTCTTTCTGGGAACCTCGGTCTCCTCTTCCGGATATTCTCCGTGCTTCACCCACTGTGAGGAAAAGGTCAAATCATCCACCTTGAATGTTACCTTGTGGTAAACATCTGGTGTTGCCGGCTCAGGATCCTTAGGCGCTACGTAATCGGGATCGGGATAATACCGGATCAGGATGGTGGTATCATCAGTGATCTTCAACGGATTTGCGGAAATATCCGGATCATAGTAGGACTTATATCCTTCTCTTTCTACAATGACCTTCGGCAAATTGGCCTCTCCGAACATGGTGCCTTCATCCACTACCACATGGTAATCATGGGCGTTGGGATTAGAACCAAAGTCCTCATCCTGAATGGTAACGGTGCACTGTCCCTCTCCGGCGTAGGTATTGCTCTTTTCATAAATTGCAACAGTATAGATGTCATGATTTACGCCGGTCTTTAAGGCATCTTCCTGATCCCAACGGCTGAATTTATAGCCGGGCCACTGATCCAGCAGATCGATATAGGTATCATATCTGGCGGAGGGACTTCCTTTTGCAACCTCTTCCGGAGGAAGGGCTCTCCAGTTGCTCTGATCTGTCACATCCTTGGTGGGATCGCAGTCATGGTAATAAACCTTAAAGGTAACACTGGGAAGCTCCGCAAACTCATACTTGGTTTCAGGGTCTCTTAACTCTTCTTGCTGTACAAACTTATGGGCACTGCTGTTTACATGTCCGTAAATGACTACGTTCTTGTCATGCATGTTATCGATCCACTGCAGGGAGGTATCATCACCATATACATAAACCTCACCCACATCGGTATTATCAAAGGCATCACCGACGACAAGCCTTACTGTCTCAGGCAGCTTGGCGGTGGTCAGATTCTCCGCATTTTCAAAGCAGCCCGCGGGAATGATATTAACGGAAGTATCCTTCATATCCACGCCGGTGATCTCCTTACAGTTGGAGAATGCCTTGGGATAAACCTCGCTGACTGCGGGAAGTACCACATTGGATCTTCCTGCACCGGATTTTCCTCTGGTCTCCAAAACCTCTACTACAGCGTCAGGGTTTCCGGAGGTATCCAGCTTGTAGATGATGGCATCCTGGCAATCATAGTAAGGTGAGGATCCGAAATCCACATCCTTTAAAGAGGTACAGCCTGCAAAAGGAAGCGCCGCACCGTCTTCAACACCGGTTGCCGGATTCTTTTCCCTCTTGATATAGGACATCGAGGAAGGAATGCTGACGGAAGTCAGGGCCGTATCATTTTCAAAAGCATGGAGTCCGATGCTCTCCGCATAGTCGCCTTCCCCATTGTGCAGCATCTCAAAGGTGGTGAGGGCTGTACAATCCTTAAACTCGTTATCAGGAATTTCTTTTACGGAGTTCAGAGTCACGCTCTGTACATGCTCATTGCCTGCAAACAGCGGATCGTCTCCGCCCTTTAAGTAATCTACGCCGGCAGGTACATTCACATGATAGATGGAATCGATGATCTGCTGCTCTTCGCCCGTCATTTCCTCCGTAAGATAGCCTTCCTGCTTTGCAAAGGCTTTTGCAGCAGCCATATTCTCACGATAGAAGGCATGCTCAAATTCCTGGTTCATGTCATCCTCGGAGCTGACATAGCAGCTTAAGGAGTACAGGTTCTTGCTGTCTGCCAAAAGTCCTTCGATCTCACCGGAAGAAGGAGGCGTGGTATTG
>JAEEKV010000338.1 GCA_016282595.1 Lachnospiraceae bacterium | reverse complement strand
CCACCGCCGCCGGGGCCGCCCTGGCCGCCGCCTCCGCCCATGGAGCCCATGTCGGAAAGGGTCAGGTCTGATGCATCCACCAGATTGTCGGAATTATCTTTCTGGCCTGCATCCGTGGTGGGGATGGTGCCGTCAAGCTGTCCCTGAATGCTTTCGCAGCGAAGGGTTACAAAGGACCTGATGGTCTCCACACCCTTCTCAAACTCTTCCGTGGTACAGAACTTGGTGGGATCCTTTTCTACATAATCTTTTATCATCTCATAGGTATTATCCACAAGCTCAGTCAGATAGCCGCTGGTATAGAACTGCTCCAAAAAGTCTTCGTAGAGTTCATGATAGGCTTCTGTATAACCTTCCGTGGAGGTGATCCAGGCAAACATAGGTCTGTCCGTATCATCATCCGTAACGGAAAGAGGTGTATCAATGGGATCGTTAATGGTTCCCGTAGCATCCTGTCCCTGGAAGGTTCCAAAGGCCAGGTTGTAATCCCAGGGGATCATTGCCATCTCGCCGTCCTCTTCATAGAGGTAATAGTTGTGGATCATATTTCCCGTATAGCTGTCGCCGTTTACCAGGAAGTTGTGAACTACCATGTAGCGCATCACTGCGTCGGTATCTACAGCCGAATCGATGGAGCTCTCATCTCCGTTTTCCACGCCTTCGGAAAGGGCCTTCAGGGATTTGATGAGGCGCTTCTGATCGGAAGGCTGAGCGTTTGTTTTGGCATTGTTAAAGATGGTGGAATAGCTGTCTGTATCATCATCAGAATACTTCAGCTTCACATCATCGCTGCCCATCCCCGGGAAGCCACCGCCTCCGGGGCCACCTGAGCCGCCACCGGGGAAACCGCCCTTGAAGTCAGGACGCTTACCATCAAACTGAGGCATCTCACCACCTTCGAAATTCGGCATATTTTCCCCATCGAAGCTGGGCATTTGCATCTCTCCACCCGGGAAGTCCGGCATACCGCCGCCGTTTTCACTGCCTGAGTCGCTGCCATCAGACCCTTTGCTATCTGTATTGCCGCCCTCGCTCACTTCGTTTCCGGATACGGTATCCCCATCCTTGTTGCCACTTTCGAAGGGGTTGTCCATACCCATCTTGTCAAAGTCCATATTTCGCATATCGAAGTCGCCGCCCTTACCACGGCCTGCACCGAAGGACATACTATCGGGCTTATAAAGCTGTCCGTAGTTCTTGCCGTAGTTTCTCTGGAGGAAGGAATCCTCCACGGCTTCTACTGCCAGATACAGGCCCCAGTCCTCACCGTTTACCGTGATGTAGCAATAGCTTACCAAAGGCGCTGCCACACCGAAGGCGTTCATGAGCTTATAGGCAATGTAATCCTTCATCATGGTATAGTCCTGGATCAGGTTGTTCAGGCACAGCTTATCCAGTCCCTTGTAATTGCCCGTGGCTTCGTAGCAGTCAAACTCGATCTTTAAGGAATACCGCTGGCTGCCAAGCTGGGATACCGTTGAAAGAGAGGTATTTCCCTTGGCACGGATTCCCACGTTTTTCACCGTCTCGCCATCTATGGTAACATCCGCATTGGTATATTCCTCCGCTGTAGCGTTGGCAATGAGCTCGTCCCAATCATCAATGCTGATGTCTATGGTATGCACGTAGCTGTCATCAAAGAGGGTGTCCGCATACTCCATGGATACCGAATCGTCCGCTACGATGCCCAGGGCCTGTCCGTTCATAAACAGGGTGGTTACCAGAACCGCTACGATGGTAATGATGGCACATATTTTATCAATGTGTTTTCCGGCTATCATAGAAACTCCTTTTTAACCCATGTACTCTCCGTTGTAGCTGACAAGAACTGCACTCTCAACACCTGCAATGTCTGCAAGCTCGTTGACGAAATCCGTGTTGTCGTCCTTCAAACGGATCTCGATATTCAGCTCTACGCTGCCCTTCTGGGCACTTTTACTTTTTACTGCAAATTTATTGACTTTGGATTTGATAAACTCAGTTGCCTTTTTCTCCGACTCATGACCGTCGCAGGAAAGCACTACGATATAAGGTACCAGATGGGTCTTTCTGTTGACAAAGATCAGAAGGATCAAGCCGATGATAATGCTGCCGAATACTGCCAGAGGGATCATTCCGGCTGCCAGCACAATACCTACTGCGATGGACCAGAATAAAAATGCGATCTCCAGGGGCTCCTTAATGGCTGCCCTGAAACGAACGATGGAAAGGGCACCGACCATACCAAGGGAAAGCACTACGTTACTGGTTACTGCCAGGATCACAAGCGTGGTGATCATGGAAAGGGCTACCAGGGTGACGCCGAAGCTGGATGAATACATAACACCCTGATAGGTCTTTTTATAAACGAAGAAGATAAAAAGTCCGATGGCAAAAGCCAACGTCATGGCCAGCACCATATCGACGATGCTCACGCTGGTTACGTTCTCAAGAAAGCTGGATTTAAAGATGTCATTAAAAGTCATTGTTTTGGTTCCTCCTGTAGGATCTGTCTGTGTTTTCTCATGCCTTTGAATCTATGCTATGGGAAGCCTTGCGGCTTCGTACTTGGAAAAGCTTTGGTTCCTGGTGGCCTTCAGGCTTACCGCATCCCTGATGATGTCCGGCAAAAAGCCGTCCCATTTCACTTCCAGGATGCAGATCCCCGGCGCCGCTGGCAGCATAATACAATCGGGATTCAAAAAGTCCGTACAATCAAGT
>JAEEKV010000337.1 GCA_016282595.1 Lachnospiraceae bacterium | reverse complement strand
CCGGTTCTGGTTTCCGGCATAGGAGCCGGACATCCTGGACTGGGAGGAAGAATTCGGTGTGTTGGGACCCTGTCTTCTGTCGGAAGAATAGCGTCTGTAAGCATCGCTGGAATAAGCGCCCTTGGAAAAATCCGCCTGGGATGTGGTCTTTTGTGCAGTACTGCTGCTCTGGGCACTTGAGGAAGATCTGCCCTCCGCATAGTTGGGCTGATAGATGCCGTCCTTTTTGTTGGTGGGCTCCACGCTGCCGGTATAGACCTGATCATCTCTGGTAACCTGACGCGCAGGACCATTACCTCCCTGGGACCGTATATCCTCTGTTGCCACGCTTACGCGCCCCTGGATCTTTTTCCCCAGATCCTGAAATTGATTGGTTTCCACGGCGGTCATGACATCATCTAAAATGCCGCTGCCCGCATCCAGGATTTTCTCTACATCCATTGTGATACCTTTACTTCTAGTGTTTTATCGCATAGATATGATTATTTTACTCTAAATTCCCCGTTCTGTCTAGAATGAAGTACGATGGAGCGGGGCTAAAAAAGCCTTTTCCACATGGAGAAAACGGATAGGGAAAACCCCCTATCCGCTTCTCATCTTAGAAGGTATGGTATTTACTGGGTTGCTGCGTTCACATTGATTACGGCGCCTTCCTCGGGAAGTCCCGTAACATTGATGTTTTTGTTTACCTTAGCATCGTAGGTTTCAGCTCTCATGACTTCCTTCAGATCCACACCGGTGGTCTCTTTCATGGATTCAAACAGCTTACTCATAACGATGGGAACATTGTCAGCTACCTGGCTCATTCCGTTTCCGCCTTCTCCGCCACCAATGATGGTGATCTTGTCGATCTGGCTCAAAGGAGCGGCGATCTGTTTTGCGATATCGGGCAGTACCTGGATGATCATCTCGGTCATAGCCACCTTGTTGTATTTCTGATAAGCCTCTGCCTTCTTCTCCATGGCCTCTGCTTCCGCAAGACCTTTGGCTCTGATGGCTTCTGCCTCTGCAATACCCTTGGCGCTTACACCGGCTGCTTCAGCATCATATTTTGCTTTGATACCTGCAGCTTCCTGCTCGGCTGCGAACTTCTCAGCCTCGGCTTTGGCTTTCTTGGCCTCTGCCTGTTTTTCCTGCTCGAACTTTTCAGCTTCTGCATTTTTCTGACGTCTGATGAGATCAGCTTCCGCTACTCTCTCAGCTGCATACTTTTCTGCATCTGCCTTTTTCTCGATCTGAGCAGCCAGCTCCTGCTCTTTTACCTGTACTTCCTTCTGTTTCAGTTCAGCCTCGCGCTCTGCTTTTGCGATCTGCGCATTCACAGTAGCGGTCTGGATACTTCTCTGCTGTTCCTGATTCTGGATCTCATAAGCTGCATCAGCCTCAGCACGTTTGATATCGGATTCCTTTTTCAGCTCAGCCTTCTTGATGGCCAGCTGGTTGTTGCGCTGTGCGATCTCAGTATCCGCTGCCACTCTGGCATCATTGGAAATCTGATCTGCTTCAGCCTCGGCAACCTTGATATCTCTTTCGGCCTGTGCCTTTGCAATGGCTGCATCCTTTTTGATCTTTGCGGTATTGTCCATACCAAGATCGGCGATGAGCCCGTTTTCATCCGTTACATTCTGGATGTTGCAGGATATGATCTCGATACCGAGCTTTGCCATATCCTTGGAAGCCTTTGCCATTACCTGATCCGAGAAGGAATCCCGGTCGGTGTTAATTTCCTTTAAGGAAAGGGTACCGATGATCTCACGCATGTTACCCTGAAGGGAATCCTGCAGGTCTGCGGTGATCTGGGAGGAAGACTTATTCAAAAAGTTCTTCGCTGCCAACTGGATCCCTGCGGAGGTGGGCTCGATCCTTACCTTTGCAACTGCATCCACATTTACGTTGATGAAGTCATTGGTGGGAACCGATTGCTCCGTTTTGATATCTACGGACATCTGACCTAAATACAACTTGTCAAGTCTTTCGAAGAACGGAATCTTTAAACCTGCACGTCCTGTTAAGATCTTCGGCTCTCTCTTCAAACCGGAAATGATGAATGCCCTGTCGGGGGGAGCCTTTACGTAACTGGAGAATAGCAGCACGATCAAAAATACAACGATCAGCACTACAATACCAATCTGGATAATCGAGAAATTTAACATGTGGTTACCATCCTTTCTCTCGGGAACCTTTGTCCCGGTGGCACGCTTTCGGGTTTGTTTTTTGATACCCGTCTGCGCTTTTGTTTTGATGAAACCATCATACCAGTTTGGATCGTTCTCATCTATCAGATTTTCGGAGAAATATAAAATTCTATTTTGCGATTTCGGAAAAATACGATCCGTGCTATACTAGGGCTTAGGTTGCAACCAAGTACGCCAAAAGAGGATAAATAACCGGAGGGCATAAAGGAGATCGGTATGGGAAGAAAATCCACAAAGCAGAACAAAAGCATCTATCAGCTGACCCGCGAGGAGCAGGGCCTGACCCGGGAAAAGGCATCGGAGCTGATGGAATTTATCTCCCCGGAGCGGATCGAAAAGATCGAGAATGAAAAGGTACGGATCCTGCCGGATGATATCCTGGCCATGGCAAAGTGCTACAAAGCACCCCATCTTTGCAACTACTATTGCACCCATGACTGCGAGATCGGAAAAAAGAACGTAAAGCCCATAGAGTTTAAGGAGCTGTCTGTCATAGCCGTGGAGACCATCAACAGCCTCAGCCAGCTCAACAAAGAAAAAGACCGCCTTCTGGAGATCGTAGAAGACGGCCGGATCAACGATTATGAACGGGATGATTTCATCCGTATCAAAAGGCGCCTGGACAAGCTGGCAACCTCCATCGGCTCCCTGCAGCTCTGGCTGGAGGAAAAGATCGCCGAGGGCGAACTGGAGGAAGCGGACTTTCAGGACCCCGATAAAAAATGATCTAAGGATACAGCAGGGGGCGCAGAGCGGAATTTTCCCCTTCGGGATAATCCGCATCCTTTGCATGATTTCGAACCTCTTTCATGAGGGCCACATTGTGCATGGAAATCTCAAAGGTCAGTCCGTAGATATGGGCCGAAAAGATCATATCATCCAGATCAAAGCTTCCCTTTTCTTCAAACCTGGCAAGGGCGATCAGCTCTAACAGATGTATCCCGCGAAAGACGGAGATCAGCGGCCCTTCGATGCCGCCGTCCTGGATGGCATCCAGAAGCTGTCTGTGGGCAAAATAGGCAGCGGTCCTTCTCATATAAAATTTTGCCTCACTGCAGCTTTCATAAAACTTTATGCGAAGCTCATCCGCATGATCCAAAAGGGCTCTGACTCTTACAAACACCTGCTGCGATACTTCATGTCCTTCAAAATACAGCGCATCATCCAGAATCCCTTCAAACTCTTCCTTCGTTTCGTAGCTGCCGAAAAGACTTTCATCAAAGGCTCCGGCCTGCAGCGCCTCTACCATACCGTTGCGGAAAGCAAGAAGAGAGCGGGTTTTCTGCAAAAGCTCCAAAGAACAATCTTTGCCTGTCTCCTCCTTTGTCTGCACAAACTCCAGTCTGTCGCCGGGCTGGGTATAAAGCAGTCTTGCCACTTCACTGCAGGCGATCAGTAACCTGTCCTGCCGATAGTTTCCTGCCAGGATCTGCTGCTCTCTGGGATAGATATCGCAGATCTTGATCTGGGCTTTTTCCCCGCACTTTAAACGCACGTCGCAAAGCCTATCCTCTGTCAAAAAGGGACATTGACCGTGATCCTTTAAACGGATGAACCACTCCCCGTTTTCCTCAAAAATATGGGAACGAAGATACTCGCCCGTTTCCCCTTCCATCTCCTGGTAAAGCTTTACCGTTTCCATATCCATGGGCAACACCCATGCATAGCAGCAGGGGTCGATACAGGTGGTGTTTCCCGTACACAAAAAAGCATCATAGTAATTCGGTTTTTCTCGTAAGATCTCTTGCATGGTATCCTCCGAAGAATTTTTTACTGTTCGTGATTCAGATCGTCTATAAAAATATCATATGACTCTTTGGAATCCGGCGGGATGATCAGCCCGGATTTGATCTTATCCTCGATCAAAAGTGCCGCATCATATACCTCATCCCGGAAATTTTCGTGCTCCGTGGGAATGCCTACCGCACCCTCCGTCAGACCGAAGCTTAAGGTCTTTCCGCCGATCTCCTCCTCCCGAACAAAGGAAAGGGAAACCCGCTCGATGGCCACATCCACTTTTTTCAGGGCCGAGGTCAATACATTGGCGGGAGCCAGATAAGACTGATCCCTATCCACGCCGATGACAAACTTTCCGTTTTTCTGTGCAGACCGGATCACGCCCAGTCCCGCACCGCCTGCAGCATGATAGATGATATCGCATCCGCCGGCGTACATCTCATCCGCCATGCTTTCTGCTTTGACATCATCAGAATAACTGTCCACGTACTCCACCAGCACCTCTGTCTGCTTGGAGTAGGTTTTGGCGGCATACTGCACACCAGCCTCAAACCCGTACTGGAACTGGTCTATGGTGGCGGATTTCTGTCCGCCGATAAAGCCTACCTTCCCGCTGCCGGTGACACTGCCCGCAATATAGCCTACCAAAAAGGACGGCTCCTGAGCACGGAACATCACCCCTGTGACATTCTCCGGCGCATCCTCAAACTCGAAATCAATGATCGCAAAATGCTTATCCGGCTCTTTCTTCGCACTTTCCAAAAGGGCATCCGCACTGTTGTATCCGATCCCCCAGCAAAGATTACAGCCCTCCGAGATCAGCTGCCCAAAGCCTTCGGAAAACCGCTCCGCGGAGCCGGTATTTGCCTCGGCGGTATCGATACCATAGGTTGCTTTCAGAGCGATCAGACCTTCCTTGGCACTTTGCTTAAAGGAATCATCGCTCTCCTCTTCGCCGTCCGTATCATCCGTCACGATCCCGATCTTCCACTTGCCGGAAAAACCGGTATTACCACTGCCACCTGCAGACTCTTCTTCCAAGCCGTCATCTCTCGGCCATATACGGACCATCTCGATCTCGTCACTGCTTTGTCCGCAGCCAAAGAGCAGCAGCACGCAAATGATCGCCGCAAAAAAAAGTATTCTGTTTTTCTTTGTTCTCACAACATCACCGCCAGTCCATTCATCAGTTTTGCTTTGGACCCTCATAACGAAGGGCCAGCATTGTCATATCATCAAACTGGGGCGCTTCGCCCACGAACATATCGATATCTCTGCGAATGCTCTTTAAAAGCTGCTTTGCATCCTCGTCGGAATGACCGGAAAGGGAAGCCAGCATCCGCTTTTCTCCGAACAGATCCTTGTCCACATTGGTAGCTTCCGTAATACCGTCCGTATAAAGGTACAAAGCCTCGCCCTTTTTGAGGGTGATCTCATTATCCTGCATTTTGATCCCTTCAAAGGTGGCCAAAGGCAGGGAGGGTTTGTTCTTCTCCAGTACAAAGCCCACATTCTCCCTGTAAACGGCGGGATACTCATGTCCCGCACTGGCATAGATGATCTTTCCGGTGGAAATCTCCAAAATGCCCAGCCATACCGTAACAAAGAGGTCCGCATCATTGCCTTCGCAAAGCTGATTGTTCACTTCCTCCAGAACCTGGGCAGGTCCTGAGTATCCGCCGGTCAATGCCCGGTTCTTGATCAGAGTTTTTGCGATCACCATAAACAGAGCCGCAGGCACGCCCTTACCGGATACATCCGCCATAACAAGTCCCAGATGGTCATCATCAATGAGGAAGAAATCATAAAAGTCTCCGCCCACCTCTTTTGCCGGATCCATGGTGGCATACAGATCAAATTCCTTCCGGTCGGGAAATGCGGGAAAAATGCCCGGCAGCATATCCGCCTGGATCTGGGTAGCCACATTCAGCTCGGCGCCGATCCTTTCTTTTTCCGCGGTTACCGCGGTCAGCTCCGTGATATAATTCTCGATCCTTGTGGTCATATCCTCAAAGGATACGGCCAGGGACCTGATCTCATCATCATGCTGGAAACGGGAAAGATCCGCCGAAAACTCGCCGCTTTCATAAGAGTCCACCATCTTCTTCAGACTTGTGACAGGTCGTACCACATTTTTGCGGATGGAAAGGATCATCAGGATCGCAACCGTCAGGATACACAGGATCTGGACTGCAACGATGCCTGCAATGGAAACGGTGATCTGCTTTCCGATATTCTTGATAATATAATCCGCCTCCACCATGGCTGCCACATTGCCGTCGGAATCCAGGATGGGCGCCCAGGCGGAAATGGGTTTTCCGTATCCCGCATCCTGGCCCAGGATCAGCCCTGTGGATGCCCGTTTATTCTGCACGTCGGGGACCAGGTGGTCATACTCCGATTGTCTGTAATCAAAGGTCATTCCCGGAGTAGCGATCAGATCCGGATCATCGGTATCAGACTGAGCTTCTATCAGATAGGTAAAATAGGTATCCTCCGGCTTGAAGATGTACAGATACTGCAGATCGCTGAAGTCATTCTTGATATTGTCCATATACTCCTTGGCGACTTCATAATACTCATCCTTTTCGTAGGTTTCGGAAAACTCATTGATCCAGTCGCCGCTGATCTGATCCGCCAGCATCCGCACCAGATCCTGAGCCTTGGTGCTGTACTGCTGAAAGTAGATCCTCCGCACCGAATAGGCACTGATCACCGCAATGATGATGGTCATCGTCGTCATCAGAATCATCAGAACCAGCATGATCCTTCGGTTCAGTCCCTGGGTATTCTTTTTCATTTCGACTTTCTCTGCTTCCTTCATTGTCTCCTCCTGCCGCTTTCCATCCCCCTCAGAAACCCTTTCAGATCCGTATCACTTCCAAAAGCGCTCCGCACTCGCACCGCTCTCCGCAAATAGGACAGCTGATACCGTACTCGTGGGCATCCTTGTAAAACTTTGTTGCCAGCTTGTGATAGATTGGCTTTCCCATAGCCTCATACACATTTTTCGCCGGTATGCTCCCATCCGGATAGACCCAGATCTCCACACAAAACAACTCCACGCCTCTGCTTCTTAAATCCTCTAAATTCCTTCGGGCAAGCTCCTTTGCGATCCCTCTTCCGCGATAATCTCGATCCACCATCAGCGCATCCACCGTGACCGCGTGCCGGTTGCCGATGGCGTTTTTCAGTTCCCTTTCGTAGTCCTCGTGGGGATAGGTTAAAAGAACACCCTCCTGGAAGGTAAAATAACCGGCCACTTTATCTCCGTCCACGGCCTTGAAGCCGAAGTATTCT
>JAEEKV010000336.1 GCA_016282595.1 Lachnospiraceae bacterium | reverse complement strand
TGCCGCTTTTCCGCCAAACAGCATCGCACCAAAGAAATAAAAACTGCTGACGAAGAGGCAGATCAAAGGCATCACCACATTGCCTATTCTCCCCATAAAATAAGCAACCATGATTACCAGGGAACAGATCCCCATAAATAAAAGCAACAGCATATAGCTCTGCCAACGGCTTCGGTTCAGCATCATAAGCAAAAATACCAAACCATCTCCCAGCAAAATAATACTCGGGATCGCCCATTGCAAAGACCAGCCCCGCATGCCGTTCAGAGCATCGATCTCGTATAAAAAGATCATTGTGATGAGCATTTGCAGCCCCACCTTGGCGGCAAAGCCCGCATCATGGCTGATCCAGTAAACCAGAAACAGATAGATATAAAGCAGTGAAACTCCGGTGATCAGGGACCAGGGATAGGTTACATTTGTAAAATAATTGATCACGATCATAACTGCTTCGGCGATGACAAAGATAAACAACACCAGCCTTAAGATAAAGCGAAGCAGTCTGTTTCTTCCCCTGGCGTTGGGATAGGGCGAGGAATGACCGAAGAGCTTCTTTAACTCTTTTTCCTCTTCCGTTCCCAGATCCTCCGTTACACAGCTACACAGGGGACAGATCCCGGGATTGTGATAAAGCATGACATTGCATTGCGGACATCTGTTCATTCCGGCGCCACCTCCTGCGTAAGATAATCATTGGTTTCCACAGCCACCTTTACCCCGTCATTGCAAATGGTTCTGAAAAACCGCTTTTGGATGGATGCATCTGCTAAAACCGTGGTAAAGGTCAGGATCAAAGTATTGTTAAAGCAAACAATGGCTCCCTTGATGTTCTGTCCTCTGGACATGGAAAGCATGGCGTAAAAATGCTCCACATAGTCCTTGTAGGGCTCTCGCAGCTTCACATCCCCGATGTTTGTAAGGGTCGCCGTAGTAGCATCCACGGTAGAATAATATACACTGCGGATGGCAATGTTCTTGATAAAGATGGGAATGGGCCGAAGCAGGGTATTCTGCTCGTTGGAAACATTGTAGGAAAGGATGGTATCCAGATTTTCCTTCGTGATCTGGCTTTTCAGACTTTCCGCCGTGATCTTCAGCACATCCTCAAAGGAATAGGTTTCCTCCTGGGGTTTGAACCTTGCCATTACCATGGCAAAGAAATTCTTGGTGGTATGGGACTCATAGAATCCCCTAAGATCCACGGGTACACAGCAGTTGATAGGGCGCTTTGCAGGAGCTCCCTTCAGATACTCTTTATAAATAGAATAGACAAAAGCCCCCACCAGATACTGGTTGATGGTAACGCCGTGACTCTTGGCAGCGGCCTTTAACTCATCCAGCGGAAAATAGCCATGCATCACGCCCAGTTCGCCCTTGGACAGCTTTTCACCCTTGATGATCACACCCTTTTCCGCCCGGTATGCTTCATCCCGACTCTTGGGCTTTCGAAAGCTCTTAACGTATGAGTCTTCCATATCCAAAACAACGCCGGGAGAGATCCGGTCCTTCTCCCCTTCAAATTCCGAAGGATGAGCAAGGCGCAGATACTGGTAGATCAGCTCCTTTAAAAACAGCAGGCCCCCATAGCCATCTGTCAGGGCATGGAACACCTCCAGGTTGATCCTTTTCTTGTAATAGGTTACCCGGAACATATACTGATTATTCCGGCTCTTATTGATGTAGGTGCCGGGATAGCTGTTTTCCTCGTTTACCTTGGGCGGTTTTCTGTCATTTTCCTCGAAATAATACCAAAAAAGACCCATCTTCAAACGCATACGAAAGGTAAGGAACTGAGGCAAAAGAATGTCCTGTGCCTGCTGCAAAAGTTCGCCGTCGATCTCCTCCTTCAGCGTGGCAGAAATCCGATACACATTGCTCATATCCTTCGAAGCGATCACCGGAAACAGAATGGCTGTGTTATCCAGCTTTGCCCAGGCAGGCTGGCGCTTGCGTTTATGCAATTTCTTTTTCGGGGTCTTTTTTTCTTCCATAACTTATGTCTGTATAAAACAATTTCTTTTCAGGTTCAGAATGTAATGGTCTCCGGTGCGGCGGTAAAGCTGCTGAAGGTTGCAGTTGCCTTGGTAAAATAGAACACCTCCGTGTTGCCGTCATCTGCGGAATACATATTCTGCAAGGAGGGATAAGCATCCAGCATAGCCTGCTTGGCTTCCCGTCTGTCATCCTCAGCAAGTTCTCCCGCGATGCGAAGCCACTGGCCGTCTTTGAAGGCACAGATCTCCACCTTGGGATTTGCATGAATCTGCTTGGAAACATCCTTCACCTTTCCGGTCTGGATATACAGCTTTCCTTCAAATACATTGGCTGTTCCGAAGGGCCTTACTCTGGGCTGATCACCATCTACAGTTGCCAGATAATATACTTCTGCATCCTTTAAAAATGCTACACATCTTTCCATCTTCAGATCCTCCTGTCTTTTTCGATTTTGTGTGCGCGGTTGAGCATTTTGCAAACACAAGAAAATCATACCACATTTTCGGTGATTA
>JAEEKV010000335.1 GCA_016282595.1 Lachnospiraceae bacterium | reverse complement strand
CTTGATGCCGTTTTTCATATACAAGATCAGCGTTCCGTCTCCGCATTCGTGACTGATCGTCACAGGTATTTCCGGATCCCCGTATTTCTTGATATTCTCAAACACATTGTCAAAGACCCTGGCAAACTCATCGGGATCGATCCGCATGGTGAAATGCTCTGTAACGGGAGAAAACGCAACCGAAAACTGCTGACTCTTTAAATAATCAGACTGTTCCCTTAGGGCACGGTTCAAAAGCAATGTGCCGTCTGCCTCAACCATCTTCTCCCCTTGCTCCGACTGTCCGAAGGCCAAAAAATAACGAAACAGCTTATCCGTGGTCTCTTTCATCAAAAAGGCATTGTTGCGGGCCTTTTGAATATAGGAATCATGCTGCTGATCCGATCCGTATTTTTTCAGATGCAATATCTCCAGGTATCCGATCTGTCTGGTCAGCGGCGTGCGAAGGTCGTGACTCATGGCAGTGACCAGCTCTCTGTTGGCCGTCAGCGCCTCATGCTCCTTTCGGATCTGTCCGGCAATACTCTTTCGAAGCTCATTGATCCCTTCACCGATCTGTCCTATCTCCGTATTGCCGTACCCCCGTATCTCGTGACTCAGGTCTCCGCCGCTCATGAGATTGATCTCATCCCGCAGATAGATCATATACTCGATCTCATCCCGCATCAGAAACAGCATGCCGACGGCATAGACAAAGATCAAAAGCAGAAACAGGATCAGAATATTCGTCCTGGTGTACCAGGGGAAGGGATTTCTTTGCAGGCTGACCCAGATTTCTCCGTCCGATAAGGTCAGAATGCCGGGATGCTCCAGATAGGACCTGGTCTGGGCATTCCAAAAAACGCTGTTGCCGTATTTTTCCGCATACTCCCTCTGGGCATCAAGTTCCTCCTCGGTTCCCAGGATCCGAATCTGCATATCGGTATCCTGCTCCCAGGTTTCCACGTCTTTGATATCGGAAAGGGAAAGTCCCCGTTTATCTGCATAATTCTGGAGCTTTTTACTCAGTTCCGTCCTGGTCTTGTCCGTATTGACCAGCTTTCTCTGCAGATAGCTGGTCAGCCGGCTGACCGGCACCGCAAAGAGGGCCAGCACAAAGATCGCCAGCAGCGCCGCAAAGAAGGAACGGATCAAAACCCGTCGCCAGGAAGCTGAATGGCGGACATCGGAATCCGGAATCACTTGATAGTTTTTTTTCTTCTTTTTTCCCATCAGTCGATATAGTATCCCTTTCCCCATCTGTTCCGGATCAGTTCACCCTCGCCGTCCTCACTGCGAAGCTTTTCCCGAAGATTCCGGATATGCACCATCACCGTATTACTGGCGGTGGGCAAAAAAACATCCTCCCAGACCTCTTCATAGATCTCCTGCAGGGAAAAGACTCTGCCCCGGTTTTTCGCCAGCAAAAGCAGGATCCCATACTCCGTATTTGTCAGATCCAAAAGCTCGTCCTTTCTGGTAACGGAATAGTTCACCCGGTCAATGACAAGGTCTCCCAAAGTGACCTTATCCTCTATGGCCGCCTGACCGTTTTGGGTATCGTACTCCCTATAGCGCCGAAGCAGGGCCCCTACTCTTGCCACCAGCTCCGTATAGGAAAAAGGCTTTTGTACGTAATCATCTCCCCCTGCCCGGTAGCCCTCCAGCAGATCCGATTCACTGCTCTTGGCCGTTAAAAACAGAATGGGGAGATTAGAGATCTCACGGATCCTTTTACATACCTCAAAGCCGTCGATATCCGGCATCATCACATCCAAAATGATGAGATCCGCAGCGCCGCCCTCCTGCAAATAGGCAATGGCGCTTTTTCCGTCGCTTTTGGTCTGCACCCGGTAGCCTTCGCTTGATAACAGGACGCTGACAACCTCCCGGATCTCCTCATCATCATCGATCAATAAAATGGAAGCCTGTTCCATATGTAATCCTCTTTTTCCCGTAAGTGCCCCCTCTTTTCTGTCTCTTTTTTGTTTTTATCGCTCCCCTCAGAGCGGTTTTGTCTGCGCCTTTAGCCAGTCCTTTTCTTCCTCTGTCAGATACTCCTGCAGACTGTCATATACCTGTTTGTGGTAAGCATTCAGCGTTTCTCTCTCCTTTTCGGAAAGATCCTCCGCCAAAATGCTTTCCCTGTCAAAGGGCACCATAGTCAGAGGCTCAAAGCCCAAAAAGGTGCCGTATTCCGTTTCATTTTTTCGCACCGAAAGGATGAGACTTTCCAGCCTTATCCCGTACTCTCCCTCCAGATAAACCCCGGGTTCATCGGAGGTGATCATACCTTCCTTTATCACGTTATCCGCCGTATGCTTCATGCGAAAGGCATTGGGACCCTCGTGTACGGAAAGCAGATACCCTACGCCGTGTCCGGTGCCGTGACGATAATCAAGTCCCAGCTCATACAAGGGCTCTCTTGCCAGCTGATCCAGACTGCTGCCCGGAGCACCGTCCAAATAGGTGGCGGCAAGAAGTCTGAGATGACCCTTTAAAACCGCTGTGTAATGCTGCTTTTGCTTTGAGGTGGGCTCTCCTAGAGAGATGGTCCTTGTCACATCCGTGGTGCCCTCCAAGTAGTGGGCTCCCGTATCTGCCAAAAGATACTCTCCCTGTCCGAAGACCAGGGCTTTATCCGTTTGGGGCGTGGGCTCATAATGGACAATGGCTCCATGCTCCCCAAAGGCCAGGATGGGTGCAAAGCTATCCTCAATGTAATGCTCCTGCCTGCTTCGAAGGCTTTGCAGCTCGTCGGAAACCGAAAGCTCCGATAGTCCGGGATCCAGGGCTATATCCTCAAACTCCTTTTCTCTTTTCTTCAGAGAAAAGATCCATTTTGTCAGGGCTACGCCGTCCTTTAGGTGGGCCTTTTTCATATGCCGGATCTCGGTTTCGTTTTTCACCGCCTTCATCAAAATGACGGGAGATGCCTTTTTAATCAGATCCTTTCTGGTGGAGAGAAGCTCCATTACCTGATGGGATGCTGCCTTTTCATCCACCCAGATCCTATCTTCCTTCGGCAGCTTTAACAAAGCGTCGTAAAACTCTGCATAGGGCCGGGAGTGAATTCCCTCAAAGGACTGCTCTGTTCCCTGAAACAGCTCTGCCTTTTCTTTTGTAATGATCAAAAAGGAATAAAATACCGGATGATAGGCGATATCCTCACCCCGCAGGTTCATGCACCAGGCGATCTCATCCAGATCCGTCAGGATCAAAGCATCCGCTCCCTCCTGTTCCATCTTGGCACGGATCTCCGTCAGCTTTTGCTCTTTGGATGCTCCTGCATAGGTTTCGGAAAGCTCCCGGATCTTCCCGAAGGAAAGGGCCGGACGCGGGCACTCTTTATCCTCTTCCCAGATTTCGTTACAGAGCCTGCAATCCCCCTTGACGGAAAACTTCTCGCTCTTTAAGGTTTTTCCGCAAACCGCTTTTTTCAGCGCCCGTACTTCGGCGGCACTTACCAGCTTTCCGTCAAATCCCAGACAAAAGGGTGTCTCAGAATTGTTAGCATCTGCTAACTTTTTTACCATTTCTTCAAGGGTCGGAACGTCCTTCATTCCCTGCTTCATCAGGATTCCGCCACTTTGCCCAAGCTCATCAGCTGCCTGGAGAAAATATCTGCCGTCGGTCCATAGATAGACCTTATCCTCAGTCGGATCCTTCTCCTGTTTTCTTACAAACAAAACCGTGGCCGCCGAGCCCGTAAAGCCTGTATAGTAGGCGATGGTCTGAAAATGGGGAGCGATGTATTCCGATCCGTGATCATCGCTCATGGTCAGAAGAAAGGCTGAGATCCCTTCCTCCTTCATGGCTGTAAAGAGCTTGTTTTGTCTCTGCGTAAATGGATTGTTCATCACGCCTGTTCCTCTTCTGCTTTTTTCTGCGGAACTCTTCCGTAGATCTCCGTCATCTTGCGGATGGAACGAGCCAGATCATCGGATAAAAAGTTGGGCACAAGGCGCCACTCCCAGTTGCCTTCTCCGCTGCCGGGCATATTGATCCTGGCCTCTTTTCCCTTGGTGAGATAATCCGTCAAAGGAACGATACAAAGATCTGCCACGGAACGGTAAGCCTCCCGGATGAGATCCCAGACAAAAGCGCCGTAGTCCGTATTCATGGAGTTGATATAGGTACGGGCAAAATCCCGCTCGCCCTCGTTGATCTCCTCTACCCAGGCACGCATGGGGGTATTGTCATGGGTTCCTGTATAAACCACGCAGTTTCTCTCATGCTTGTGAGTCACATAGTAGCTGTCCCAGCTGGTAAAGGCGTACTGCAGCACCTTCATACCCGGGAAGGAAGAATCTGCCAAAAGCTTTTCATTCTCCGGTGTGTTGTTGCCAAGATCCTCAGCGATCATGGGAAGCACGGGCTTGGAACCCTTTTCACAGCCCACAAAATCCGTGGTGCAAAGCTCGGAAAGCTGAGTGGAAAGGGCCTTGAACAGATCCATTCCGGGACCCTTTTTGATCTCTCCTTCCCTGGCGTTCTCAGCGCCGTAGGGAATTGCATAATAGCTTTCAAAGCCGTGGAAATGATCCAGACGGATCACATCATAGAATTCATAGTTTCTCTCAATGCGGCGTACCCACCAGCCATAGCCGTCCTTTTTCAGTTTGGCCCAGTCATAGAGCGGATTGCCCCAAAGCTGGCCGTCCCGGCTGAAGGCATCGGGAGGACATCCTGCCACCAGAGTGGGTGCCAGGTCCTTATCCATGCAGAAGACCTCGGGATGAGACCATGCATCTGCAGAATCCAGGGATACATAGAAGGGCAGATCCCCGATGATCTTCACATTCTTTTTGTTGGCGTAGATGCGAAGGGCCCGGAGCTGCCGATCAAACATAAACTGCTGGAAGAGTACAAAATCAATCTCCTCTTCCCAATCCTTTTCTGCTTTGGCAAGGGCCTTGGGATCCCGTTTTTTCAAACCCTTTTCCCAATCCTGCCAGGACTTGTTTTCCTGTCCCTTTTTGATGGCCATAAACAGGGCATAGTCCAAAAGCCAGAAGCTTTCCTTTTGCAGGTAAGCCGTAAACTCCTGCTGCAGATCCTTTTCCTCTGCCTGGTCCGCCGCTTTCTTCTTTTTTGCCGCAGCTGCAGATTTCTCTGCCGCCTTGGCCGCATCTGCCTTTGCCTTTTTGATATCTACCTTCTCGGTAAAACGATCAAAGGCCTTTTTCAGCAGCACAAAACGGTTTTCATACAAAGCGCCGTAATCAACCCGCTCCTGATCCTTTCCGAAATCAAGTCCTGCGATCTCATCCTCTCTCAGATACCCTTCTTCAATCAGCTTGTCCGGGCTGATGAAATAGGGATTGCCTGCAAAGGCGGAAAAAGGCTGATAAGGGGAATTCCCGTATCCGGTAGGTCCTAAGGGAAGGATCTGCCAATAGCCTGTGGCGGATTTTTCCAGAAAATCCACAAACTCATAAGCCTCCCTGGAAAAACATCCGATCCCGTAACGTGAAGCCAGGGAAAAGATTGGTTGTAAGATACCGCTTTCTCTCATAATGAACGATCTCCTTTTCTTTCATTTACCTTTATTATTTTTGGCCTTTTTTGCTTCTCTTTCGGCCTTTCTTTTTCGATATCTGGCGACTCTTCGATCTGCCACCTGCAAAAGCCCCAGCTTATCCAGGATCTTTTCAATCTTATCTCCCTTGGGGATCCCGGGAAGCTCTTCCCGCAGAATGGCTCCGGAGCGGATCATCAAAATCGCATAGATACCCACTGCGATCATAAGTGTTAACACCAAAGACAGGATCCTGCTGTGGGCATATTCCTTGATGACTCTGTAGGCTACGTGGGCAAAGGTTCCCATGAGCATGGAAGAATAGATGGGCAGGATAAAGGTCCTGATGATCTCCTGCTTATAGCCCAGGGCTTTTTTCACTGCAATCTGATTTAAGATGCACATCAAAAACGAATACACGATCATGGCAACGCTGAGGCTGTAAAGTCCCAGCTGGGTATAGCGAAGCAGCACGACCAAAACCAGGGTCTGGACCACCAGGGCTGCCGCCGCATGACGGACCGGAGTATTCACTTTTCCGATGCCCTGCAGTACCGCATTGGTCAGGGTGGAGAGGGAATAGAAGATGACCGTAACGGAAATGCTCATCAACAAAAGAGACGCCGTTTCCAGAGACATCTTCTGGGGGAATAACAATCCCGTCACCGGCTCAGCCAGAGCGCACAGGCCTATGGCACTGGGAATGGCAATGGTCATGGTCGCTCGGATGGCGGTATCCACCTGCCTTCTGGACCGCTCCTTATCTCCGGCGGCAAAGGCCGAGGAAATACTTGGAATGATGGCGGAAGACATGGCAGATGCCAGGGCAATGGGAATGTTTGCGATTACCACGGCCTTTCCGGCAAAGATACCGTAATTGGTGGCAATCCTTGCCTCCGTCATCTGATAGTGCAGCTTCATGATCTTGGTATAGATGGTCTGATTTAAGGAGGTGGAAAAATTGTAGATGAAGGTGGAAAGGATGAAGGGGGTTACCACTGTAAGGATCACCTTCATACTCTCTTTTCCCGTCAGAATATGATACTCTCCCTTGTCTCCGTTTTTCAGGCCTTCCTTGATCCTGCCGTTATAGCGATACAGAATGAACAGCAAAAACAGAAGGGCGATCAAAACGCCGCTGCCCGTTCCCAGAGCACTTCCCATGGCACCTCGCATGGCGATCATGGAAGGATCTGTGGTCCGGGAAATATGGATCAAAAGCCAGGCCGCAAATACAGATACGCAGGCATTTAAAATCTGCTCAATGATCTGGGAGATGGAAGTGGGCACCATGGTCTTAAAGGATTGGAAAAAGCCCCGCAGTACTCCCAGGATACCGGATAAAAAGATGGTAGGGGTAAAGATCCGAAGCACAGGAACAGACCTGCTTTCCACCAGGAAAGGTGCTCCGAACCAGGTCAATATGGATGCCACGCCGCCAACAACCACTACATACAAAAAGGCCATCTTGACGATACGCATTGCATTTTTATTCTCTCCCACTGCCAGATACTGGGCTACCACCTTGGACATGGCAGAGGGAATGCTGTAGGATGCGATCAGCAGAATGATGGTATAGATGTTATAGGCATGGGTATAGTAACCGTTGCCCTCATCT
>JAEEKV010000334.1 GCA_016282595.1 Lachnospiraceae bacterium | reverse complement strand
GATCTACCATAATCCGCTCCACGTTTTTTGTTAATGCCGCTTACGATCTGGTCAGCGGTATGTGCGCGTCCGGACACATGGGCGCTCACGATACTGAGGGCATCCATCGCATTATCAAAACGCTCTTTTCCGTCATCTGTCCTTCTGATCTTTTCTTTTCCGGTTACATAGATATCAATGGTATTCACCAGGATCTGGTTCAGCTTCGCCACCTTAAACCCTGCCGCTTCCATATCCTTCTGTGACTTAAAATCGCAATTTGTCTTCAGGTCTGCGATCTTCTTGATGGTGTCGTACATGTTTTTGTACTGGTCGCTCCGGCCTTCCGACGGCATCATATTTTTAGCCAGCAGATCCATCTGCCGGATATACTCTTCCAGATTTTCCGCTTTGACCAGATTGTTTGTTCTGAAAACTCTGTCCTTCATTTCCCGCATACGATCCGGATTGCTGAGATACTCATCAATGGATCCGCGCCCGATCACCCTTTTGAAATCCCAGTCGTTCTGAAGAAGTGCAGCAGTCTTGCGGATCCCTTTCACACTAAACTCAGCGCCGGCATCCTTCAGCATATCGGCGGCAACAGCCTTTGCCAGGCACTCCTTCTTTTCCTTTTCACCGAGCGCAAGCACATCCTTCCCCGTATGCCGCATGATATACTGATCAAATCCCACTCTCTTATCAAACTGCTTCAGTGTATGAAGCATGATATCCGACGAAGTGGTATTCCAGGTCTGCTGTATCCTTTCGGCTCCGGCTCCATCCTGCCAACCTTTGATCTGATCGATCTTGGCTTCCCCCGAAACTGCCTTGTTGGTCTGTGCATACAACTGTTCATCAAACCCGGGCTTTCCGGTTACCGCTGCCTTTGCCTCCTGCATCCATTTTCCGGGAAGCATCGCGGCAACGGCATCCTTCATATTGCCCAGAGCCCTTTCCCGGACGCCTTCTCCCTGCCCTTCCTGTGCTATGAACAGATCCAGCACTTTCACATCATCCTTCGGCATCTCCTCGGAATATCCCTGTATCACCCTGGCTCCCACGTTGCCGTACTTATTGATAAATTCACCCACCGTGACAGACTCATAGTCGATCTGTTCTTCCGATACCGCCTGCTTTGCACAGGGTGGCACCTCTGCGAAAGCATTGCTAAGAAGACTTGACATCTGCGTGCAAACAATATTGCAGACCCCGGGAACCGAAGCTCTCGCAAGATAGCCTGCCTTTTGCAGTCCCGCCTCTCCTTCCTTTGCAAACTCCTTTTTTCTCTCTTCATACTCTCCGGAAAGCGCTATCATATTGCCTGCAGTCTTTTCTCCCAACAGCGTAAAGAGTTTTTTCACATTTTTGGTATCAGCCTTCAAAACGAAGTTCTCCCGGAAATCCTCTTTCATATCCAGAAGAGTCTGCTCAGGAACACTCTCCCGTCCATATCTGCCTTCCTGGGCAGCCATCATAGCACTGTAATCCATGATAAAAGAAAACTTCTCCTCCATGGTCTTCAGGCCTTTGTAGTGCTTCATCGCCATTTTATCCTGTTCCCGGATCTCAGAAGCATTGTAGGGCAGCTTCTTATCCTTAAATCTGTCCTCAAGCGCGTAGACTGCTTTTTGAAGCCCAATGCGTTTCTCTTCATGGATCTTTTCCGTTCCCACTTCTTTGATCCAATCCTTCTGATCCGCATAGTCATAGTCCTCGGCGTTGATCTTCTCAATTTTGGAAACGGCCTTTGCCACAGAGGAAGACAGTCTTTGCTCACGATAGAAATCTTCCTTTCCTTCCTTCACCCATTGCTTGGCCATCTCTCCATTACCCTTTTTCTTGGGAATGCCCCCAACAAAAGAGCCCGTCAACTCTTCCAGAGCCTTATGGTTTCTTCCTTGCAGGGTCTGATCAAAATACCACTTCGACTTTTTGATATGAAGGGGATCCTTGGGTGAGAGCTCCTTGGCGCTTTCCTGATACAGATCATAAGAATCCAGGGTATTCTTGGCCTGGATTCTGCCCACTATCTTAAACGCGCCTTCCCTCTCCTCTTCAGAGCCCTTTGTGATATACCGGTCCACAAACTGCTCTTCCAGGGCTTCCAATTCCTTTTTTTCTTCCTTGGTAACCCTCACGCCCCGTTCCTCAGCTGAAGCCAGAAACAGCTTGGCCTGCAACAGAAAATCCACTCTGGACGGCAGATCAGTCAGCTTTTCATAGGCTTTTCGATACCAAAAACCGTTATCCTTCTCTTCCCTATCATCTTCCTGCTCGATGATGATCTCGTTTTCGTTATTCTCTTTCATGGTCTGATCCCTTCCGATTTCTTATCCAAAATACCGCCTTTTGCGACATCTATATGTTCCTGTGTGCCCACAAACGGCACCCTTCACACATAATAGGGCCCGATCCCCGATTTGGTTGCCTGCTTTTTTATTGTATCCTATTTTCACCGAAAACGTAACCCATAAATATGATCAAACATCTCGGTCGTAATCCGTATGTCAAGATATCAACTCTAAATGTCAAGATACGATTATCACATTTCGACATAACCATATGAGAATATCTTGACAAAACCACCCTCCGGATGGTACAAAAAAAGACAGGTATTAGCCAATCTTTCAACAAGGAGGATACCATGAAATTTATCGATGTCCATCAGGCAGCCGCTAAATGGGATATGACCGAAAGGCGTATCACGATGCTGTGCAGGGACGGAAAGATCCGGGGCGCAAAAAAAGAAGGCAAGCTCTGGTACATCCCCGCAAATACGCAGCGTCCCTTTGACGGCCGAACCAGGGAAGCAAAAGGAACGGATTCTAAGAAATCCGGAAAAAAGGAGAGAAAAATGGGTAAATATTTTGGTACAGACGGATTCCGCGGAAAAGCAGGCGTCGTGCTGACAGCTGAGCACGCATTCAAGATCGGTCAGTTTCTGGGCTGGTATTACAGCAAGGAACGTCCGGCAAAGATCGTCATCGGTAAGGATACCAGACGTTCTTCCTACATGTTTGAAAATGCACTGAGCGCAGGCATCACCTCAACAGGCGGTTTTTCCTATCTGCTGCATGTCACCACCACCCCCTGTGTCAGCTACATCACCAGAACCGAAGGCTTTGACTGCGGTATTATGATCTCCGCCAGCCACAACCCCTTCTTTGACAACGGCATTAAGCTTTTGAACGCCGAAGGTGAAAAGATGGAGGACGAGGTTCAGGATATGATCGAGCGCTTCATCGACGGCGAGCTGGAGGATGTGGCATTTGCCACCGAGGATAAGATCGGACAGACCATCGACTTTTATTCCGGTCGTAACCGTTACATCGGCTATCTGACCTCCATTGCACCTGTTTCCTTCGAGAATCGTTCCGTAGCACTGGACTGCGCAAACGGTAGTGCATGGATGATCGGCCGGGCTGTATTTGATGCCCTGGGTGCCAAAAACTACGTTATGAACAATACCCCGGACGGTGTTAATATCAACGCCAACGCAGGTTCCACCCATATCGAGGGGCTGCAGAAGTATGTCCGCGAAAACAAGGTGGATGTAGGCTTTGCCTTTGACGGCGATGCAGACCGTTGCCTTGCTGTTGACGAGTACGGCGATGTGGTAAACGGCGATATGATCATGTATATCTGTGCTAAGCACTTCAAAAACAAGGGTATGCTCCCTTCCAACACCGTAGTCACCACTATTATGAGCAACTTCGGTCTTTATAAGGCCTTTGATAATGCAGGCATCAACTACGAAAAGACCAAGGTAGGTGATCGCTATGTGTATGAAAACATGAAGGCCAACAACCACATGCTGGGCGGCGAGCAATCCGGTCACGTGATCTTCAGAAAATACGCTCACACCGGAGACGGCCTGGTAACCGCCATCATGCTGATGACCGTTATGGTAGAGACCCAGCTTCCTCTTTCCACCCTGGCTTCCGAAGTTAAGATGTACCCTCAGGTGCTGAAGAACGTTGAGGTAGATGACAAGGAGAAGACCTTAGAGGATCCCGCTGTGAAGAAAGCCGTTGACGACACCTCCGCATACCTGGGTAACGACGGCCGCGTACTTTTGCGCGCTTCCGGAACCGAGCCCGTGCTTCGCGTCATGTCCGAGGCCTCTACCTATAAAGACTGCGAAAAATGCGTAGATGAGATCATTGATGCCATGAAGACTTCCGGACATCTGATCAAGATCCGCTAAACAAATACCCTATAGGGCATAAATACTCTAGCGAGTATAAAGGAGGATATTATGAAGCTTACAATTAACGATCTGTTTGACTTATCCCACAGCATGGCCGGGGAGTATCTGAAGCAGTTTTCCTATCCCTGGGATGCTCTTGCAGGCATCGGAGATCTGATCCTGGAGCTGGGCGCTACCTTAAGTCCCGAGGAGTATGATCATCCCGAGGAAAACGTTTGGATCGCAAAGGACGCCGTCCGCTATCCCAACAACTACATCGGCGGTCCCTGCATCATCGGGCATGAGACCGAGATCCGTCCGGGTGCCTTTATCCGTGGCAACGCCCTGGTGGGCAACAACTGCGTAGTGGGCAATTCTACTGAGCTGAAGAACGTCATTCTCTTTGATAACGTACAGGTTCCCCATTACAATTACGTGGGAGATTCCATTCTCGGCTACAAAGCCCATATGGGAGCCGGCTCCATCACCAGCAATGTCAAAAGCGACAAGAAGCTGGTCATCATCCACAATGAAGGCGAGGCTCTGGAAACCGGCCGGAAAAAAGTAGGGGCTCTGGTTGGGGATCGCGTAGAGGTTGGGTGCAACAGCGTACTCAATCCCGGCACCGTCATCGGAAGAGATTCCAACGTCTATCCCGTTTCCTGCGTCCGCGGCGTAATCCCGGAGAACAGCATTTACAAGGAAGCACGGAACATTGTGGTAAAACAAAACTTAGCGTAACCAAGAAACAAAGCGAGATAAACCAAATCATTGTCCAAAGGAGGATAAAAACATGAAAGTGATCATCGCTGACACCTATGAAGACGGCGCAAAGAAAGCCGCCGATGTGATCGAGAAGCTGGTAAGGGAAAATCCCACCTGCACTCTGGGTCTTGCCACCGGTTCCAGTCCTGTGGGAATGTATCAGGAGCTGGCCAGAAGATGCAAGGAAGAGGGCCTTGACTTTTCCAAGGTACACTCCGTAAACCTGGATGAGTATGTAGGACTTGAGCCCACCCACCCCCAGAGCTATCGGTTCTTTATGGACGATAACCTGTTCAATCACATCAACATCGACAAAGCCAACACCTATGTAGCAAAAGGAACCGGAGATGTAGAAGCAAACCTGAAGGAATTCAACGACATCCTGGATCAGACCGATATCGATCTGCAGGTACTGGGCGTAGGCCCCGACGGACACCTGGGATTCAATGAGCCCGGTGAATTCCTGTATGAAAAGGCTCATCAGGAGACCCTGGAGGACAGCACCATTGATGCCAACACCAGATTCTTCGAAAGCCGCGACGAGGTTCCCCGCTATGCCGTAACCATGGGTATGGGTTCTATCATGAAGGCAAAAACCCTTTTGATGATCATTAACGGTAATAAGCAGGATGCTGCCAAAAAGCTTCTGATGGACGATAAGATCGATCCGAAATGCCCTGCAACCTTTATGCGTCTGCACAGAGATGCCATCGTAGTCATCGAAAAGAAGCTGGCTGACGAGATCGGCTACAAGGGCTGAGCAATCGCTTGCAATTCCCTGTTCCCTATATTACACTAGGGATATGGAAAAGAAGGAAAACCAACAAAAAGAAGGACTTGTCCGGGTGCTGCCGCTGTTTATCTTCGGCGCCGCACTACTGCTGACCCTGGGAACATTGGCTGTGATATTTCGCCGCCTCTATCCCGAGATCATAGGCCGGACACCTTCTTTTTTTGATCTCATCATAGAGGATACCGCCATAAAGGGCTTTAACAAAGCCGGGGAGATCACCCTGTTTCGGATCCTGACTCTGGCAGGTCTTGTGGTGATGGCTGCGGCAGGCTTTCTGGCTGCACGCTTTTTCCGCAAACCATCCTCCAATAGTACAGTTTTGGACAGCAGTAAATCCACTGTATCTGCAGGGATCAAAGATGCCGAGGCAGATCTTTTCTCTTCTCCCCTGGCGTGGCTTTTGTGGGGGATTCCGGCTGCCATCTACTATGTGATCGATGGGGTCATTTCCAAGCCTCTGTTGTTTCTGACGGCTTACTCTCTGCTGATCTTTGTCAAGCATTCCATAGATGAAAAACATGCCTCTTCCGACGCTATCGAAGCTGCAACTGATGTCAAAATCTCTCCCACTGTTGTTACATTTTTACCTATTCTGGCCTACTATGGCGTTCTGGGACTTTGCACCTTTTTCAGCTTTCTGACACAGTTTTTCCTCCGGGCGGAGGGATCTGTTTCTCTGCCCTTTGATGTAACAAAACTTTCCCAGGAGTGGCTGTATATTGCCGCCCTGATCCTTTCCTATCTGTTTCTTTCCCTCAGACCTTTATCGGATGCGCGCAGAAGGCAGCTGCTTTTCATCCTGCAGCTTCCCATTCCCCTGCTGCTTTTTGTATTTCTCCATGACCGCTATCTGTATCAGGGACAGATCCTGCATCTTGCCTACGCTCCCGGATATTATATCCTCATAGCGCTGCTTTTGATCCTGGCCTATGCAGGCATTTTTCTTCTAAAGAAAAACTCTCCCGTCCTGTTTGTGACGCCTATTCTGATCTTTCTCTATCAGTCCTATCAGGCCTGCCCCATGTTCGCCCAGCCGGACCAGCACCATCACGGTGAGCAGCTGATCCCCTGGCAGCAGATCATTTCCTTAGGACAGGGAGCCTATAAGGAATACACTCCCGTTTCCGGGCTGTTTCCCATGGTAAACGGTTTTCTACAGCATGTACTATTTGGTGGTACCGTTTCGGATTACGCGCCTGCCATCGCCCTGACAACGGCTCTTTTTGCCGCGGTGACCATGCTGCTTTTGGTACACCACCTGGGCGCCGAAAAAGCCCTGCTCTTTGCGGTATTATTTGCAGTTCCCAGCTACAACAGACAGTATATGGTACTGCCGCTGCTGCTTTTGTTCTTCCTGCCCTCTTTGCAAAAACGCCCTCTGACCTGGCTTTCCATCTGGCTCTTTGGATGCTTTCTGGCAGGACTGTACTATCCCCTTTTCGGGGCTGCTGTGGTAGTGGGCACCCTGCCCCTTTGTATCAAACAGCTTTTTTCCCTGAAAGGCGCTCAAAAACAGAAAAAAGAGTGGCTGCTTCTTGCCGCCGTTTGCATTCCGGTGCTTTGTGCCCTTCCCATGCTTCTTCGGATGGCAAAACACACTCTGACCTATTCCTCCCAGACCATTTTGGCAGACGGGATCTCCCTGGCAGGCCAAAGTGCTCCGGAAACCTTTTTATCGGCGCTGCCCATAGGCGCCCAGACCAGGGATTCTCTTTACCTGCTCTATCGCTTTTTCCTTCCGGCTGTCTGGATCTGGATTCCCGGCTTTTGTGCCGCCGCCGGTCTTTTCCGGTCTTTGAAAACCGGAAAGTGGACTAAGACCTTCGGCTTTTGCGCTGCTCTTTTGACTTTAGCCATTTCCTACAGCTACACCCTGATCCGCGCTGACAGAGGCGTTTTACTGGCAAGGACCGCCCCTGTCCTCATTGCAGTGGGCATGTTTATGGGAATGCTGCTTCTTTGCAAAGAAGGGCGTCTCAGGCCCCTTACCGCCATTTTGGCAGGACTTTGTCTGTCTCTGCCCTTCTGCTGCTATGCCCATGTCAACGATATGAAAACGCCCTACCTTTGGACCTATCCCAACGGGAACGATCAGCTGGTGGCTGAGGATGCCTCCAAGCTCTTTGCCTATTATGAAGTCCCTGCAGGCTTTTCTTCTCTTTCCCAGGCCCCCGGAGCAGATCAACTGCCTTTGGGATCCGGCTTTATGGCCGAAGATCAGTTTTCCTATCTGGAAACCTATGACCGGATCCATACCCTTTTGAAGTCGCAGAATCCGGAGGCTGACCTTTCCTATATGGGCTATGACGGACAGGGCTTTTATTACTATCTGAATACCAAGGCCTGCGCCACAGGCTATCTTCCGGTGGCCAGAAGCTATGAAGCCCAGGAGGAGATCCTTCAGGTTGCCCGAAAGATGCGCCCGGTGGTTCTTCCCTTGGATCCCCAGAAGAGCTTTTATATCTATCGCTGGCTCTTATCCGACTCAGCCGGATATCGCTACTCTGCACAGCTGAATATCTTCTATCCGGAAGAACTTACCCTTAACACAGGAACCGAAACCGGGCTTTCTGCCTCAGCTGCAGATAGCCGCTGTGACTACCTGCTTTCCGACGATCCCTATGCATCCTCCGCCTCCTTCGGCGCTGTTTGCATGCACTTCGGAAATTCCATAGAGGCCCTGACAAGAAGCGGCTGTATCCGGCAGGAAAACGCCGAATCGGTTATAAAAGGCTCCAAACAGGAGCTTCTTTCCCTGACCCTTTCCGATGCTACCTGGACAAGTGCCGGAATCAGCAAACAGGACCTGCTGGAGGAAGCAGGCACTCTGCAGGTTTCCGTCTCTTTGCAGGCAGATTACAACTTTTCAGAAGGAGCTGCCGAGAAGAACTGGGAGATTGCAACCTGCGATCTGACCCTTTCCGAAGCCGAAGCAGATACGCTTTTGATCCCTCTTTCCATGAGTCCCAGGTGGCTGATGGCAAGGAGCATCTCACCGGAAAAGGTTACCATCACCTTCACAAAAGAAAACGGACAGGTGCTTCTCACCTGCCCGCTTAGGGATCTTACCGGATATTCCTTCTATTCCTGCCGCTCTTTAACGGCCGATTAATCCTCCGCCGACTCTGTAACAGCGCTCAAAGCACCCTCCTCTGATGTTCCGTCTCCCCGAAGGGCATCTGCCGCAAGACATACGGCTCCGAACATGATCGCAAAGTCCGACAGGTTATAGACCACCCTGCCGGGCTTATTTTTCCCCTTTCCAAGTACCAGATAGTCCACTACATACCCCCGCCGGATCCGATCCTTTGTATTGCTGATGGCACCGCCCAAAAGCAGGGTCAGTCCCAGCTTTCGAAGGGCCACTCCCGGGCGCTTCAGTCCGCAGACAAAGAGGATGAGAGCAAAAAGGGTCAAACACAGGGAAATGGTACAGATGATCTTGCTCTTTTTGTTTCCCAGATCCAGCATGGCGCCTTTGTTATGGTATTTTCGCAAAAACAGCCACCCGCCGAGTATGGGCCTTATGCCCTCCTCAGGAAGATGCTCCTCCATATGCTGTTTGATCGCATCATCCAGGGCCGCAGTCCCAGCAGCGGTCACGATCCATCCCATCCGGTGCATAGTCATTCCTCACAGATCCAAGGATCACTTTCGAATCTCGATAACGGGACCACCCTTTTGATTGATATAATCTCCGGTGATGGTGACCCTGCCAATCTCCTGATCCTTGGGGATCTCATACATGATATCCAGCATGAAATCTTCGATGATAGCCCTGAGTGCCCTGGCTCCGGTCTCCCGTTCCATGGCCTTGTCCGCAATGGCTTCAATGGCGGAATCATCAAAGATCAGCTGTACTTCATCCAGCTCCAGCAGCTTTTGATATTGCTTCAAAATAGCGTTCTTCGGTTCCTTCAGGATCCGGATATACATCTCCCGGTCCAAAGGCTTTAAAGCATAGACGATGGGCAGACGCCCCAAAAACTCAGGGATCATACCGAATTTTCGAAGATCCTCAGTGGTAACCTTGCTCATGAGATCCTTGTCATCGTCAAATACATCCTTCAGCTCCGCACCATATCCCATGGATGTGGTCTTTCGAAGCCTCTGCTTAATGATCTCATCCAGATCCGGAAAGGCGCCGCCGCAGATAAAAAGGATATTCCTGGTATTGATGGTAGTCATAGGCACCATGGCGTTTTTGCTGCCGGCTCCCACAGGTACCTCCACATCGGCACCCTCTAAAAGCTTCAGCATACCCTGCTGTACCGATTCTCCGGATACATCTCGGCTGGTGGTTTCCTTCTTTCTGGCGATCTTATCGATCTCATCCACAAAGACGATGCCCATCTGGGCCTTTTCCACGTCGTTATCCGCTGCCGCCAAAAGCTTGGACAATACGCTCTCGATGTCATCGCCGATATAGCCAGCTTCCGTCAGAGAAGTGGCATCTGCAATAGCCAGGGGCACATCCAAAAGCCTCGCCAGAGTCTTTACCAGATAGGTCTTACCGCAGCCCGTAGGACCGATCATGAGCATATTGGATTTTTCGATCTCGATTTCATCCATGGTAGCAGTAGCCACCCGCTTATAGTGGTTATACACCGCCACGGAGATCACCTTTTTGGCGTACTCCTGTCCTACCACATAGTCATCCAGCTGAGCCTTGATCTTGTGGGGCGGAGGGATATTTTTAATATCCAACAAAGGTTCATCCTGCTTCTTTTTCTTCTTTTTAAGCTTCTGTTTGTTGGGGATCCCGCCGTTCCCCTTCAGATCCGCCAGATTCACAAAGTTGATATTCGGAAACTTCTTAGTCAGCTCATCCAAACCAAGGCCCCGGGTCTGATCCTGCATGGAAGGATCCAGCATTCCCTGGTAATCAAACTGGCTCACCATATCCATGGTCTTATGCATGCAGTCATTGCAGACGCAAAGATGGTTCGGCAGCTTAAACTGCCTGCCCGTAACCCGCTCAGGCCGCCTGCAGACAAAGCAGACGTTTTCATACTCATCCTCACCATCATCGCCGTTATCGGCTTCAGACTCGCTGTCATCAGCCTCCGTATCGGTTTCAGCCATCTCTCCATCCTTCTTCGCAGCTACCGACTCATCCGGATCCTGATCTGCCCTCTCAGGTTCTGCGTTTCGATCATCAAGCTCCGGCTTATTTGAGGGATCCACGTCGCCTGCCGTGTTCTTTTCTTCTTCCCTTACCTCACGGAAATCATATCTGATTGCAGGCTCCTTTTCTAAGCCCTCTTTTACTGCATCATCCTGCTGATTCTTCTCTTCGTAATCTGCCATACTATCCTCTGTTTTTCTTAAGCTATCGCCCCTCCGGGCTTCTTCATGTATCACCGAGCTGGAGAAAGGGGTTTATCATGCAAAAATGCAGGGAGCAGGAAACCTCCTGCTCCCCGCATTGTCTATCAAACGGCAATCCCCCAAGTTTAGTACTGTGCCGCCAGCGTCACAAGGACGCTCATTTCCTGATACTCACCATCCATATCTCTCATGATCACCAGCTCGATCTGGGTTCCTGCTGCAGTGGTATCCAAAAGCTTTGTCAGTTCCTCCATGGTCTTAAGCTCTTCTCCGTCAAAGGAAATGATCACATCGCCCTTTTGCAGCCCGGCCTTCTGTGCCGGAGTGGAGTCAAATACCTGAGCAATATACACACCTATGGGAAGGCCGTAGGTCATCTTTACATCCTCAGTCACATTGATACCGGAAATGCCAAGATAGCCTCTCTGATCGTCATCCACCAGCACTCTGGTTTTCTTGCTCATCAAAGTTTCCAGAATGGGTCTGGCAGTGGAAATAGGGATGGCATAGCCCATACCTTCTACTACGTAACCGCCGATCTTATTGGAGTTGATGCCGATCACTTCTCCGTAAATGTTTAAAAGAGCTCCGCCGCTGTTACCCGGATTAATGGCCGCATCGGTCTGGATCAGATAGCTATCTTTTCCGCTTTCGTCCTGGGTGTATTTGCGATTCACTGCCGAGATCACCCCGGTAGTTACGCTCTGCCCGTAGCCAAGGGCGTTTCCGATGGCAATGGCCGGTTCCCCTACTCTCAGGGCATCGGAGTCTCCCAGGGCCGCAATCTTGATCTTTCCCTTGGTGGCGTCCTTCAGCTCCGTCATCTGAATGGCAATGACCGCCAGATCCGAATCTGCATCCGTTCCCTTCACCACTGCCCCGTATTTTTCTCCGTCAATAAACTGTACCGAAAGGGAGGTAGAATCCTTTACCACGTGGTTGTTGGTAACGATCAGCAGCTCTTCCTCGTTCTCTCCTACAATGATCCCGCTGCCGCTGCCGTCCTCTTCTCTTTGCATCTCAAAGCCCCAGTAGTTCTCGGTAACTTCATAGGTACCAAAGATGGATACAACGGAAGGCATCACCTCATCTACCACCTTGGTTACATCCGTTACCACCGCAAGGCTGGTATCGGAAGCCTTCTCTTCATTTACATCCTGCGTGTCGGAGGCTACGTCGCTCTCCGCCGGCTCCTCTTCTGCAGCCTGAGTCTCTTCTTCGGGATTTACCTCTTCCTCCGTATAGGAGTCCGGAATGACAGGTTCGGTGTGCTCAATCTCCACAGGAGGCTTCTTTCCGATTCCCGCAGCCACCTTGGACTCCTCCTGAGGGAAAAGTCGCAGGATCAAAATAAAGGCCAGGGCTGCAGTAACGCCGAACAAAAGTCCTGCAAACAAAACGCCGAAAAACTTTGCTACGCCGCCGCTCTTTTTCTTTGGTACTTCCTTCCTCCGGGCAGTCGTATAGCTCTGCGGCTGCGGTTGGGGCTGCGGTTCCGTCTGCGGCTGAGCCTCTGCTTGTCGGTACCGATATTCATACTGCCCCTGAGCAGCTCCTGTTTCCGGTGCCCTGTCTGATGACGGCGTGTCTGATGCTCCGTAGCCGGACTCATATCCGGAGCCATATCCTGCTCCGTAGTTGTTTTCATCCATCGGGTTATCGTACATACCCTTTCCTACCTCTTTTCTGTGCTATCTTTACTGCCTTTCATATATCCTGTTCCAGAATGCCCTGTTTCCGGTGCATCGAAGAACCAGTCCCCTCGGCAGCTTTGCATATCGTTTTCCTAAAAAGTATCCCAGATATTTACAGGCACTCAAATAAAACAGCGAAAAGATCTCCAATCCATGACCTGTGACAAACAGCTGCCTGGCCTGCCCCTTCAGCATTTTGACCCCTTCCTTTTCCGAAGAAAGCTGCCCGAACACCTCAGGATGCATCACCTGAGAAGCGCCGATGTCGAAGTTGCGGTGAAACTGCTGCCTGCCCCCGTAGTTGTGGGAATGATAGACCTTTGCATCCGCACTGTAGCACACCTTGTAGCCCGCCTTCATGGCTGCAGCCACATAGATCATATCCTCATTGAACACTGCAGGCTCCTCAAAGCCTCCCAGCTGCTCAAAAATATCCCTTCTGTACATAGCACAGACATCGGAGCAAAAGTAGGTTTTGATCCCCAGGCTCTCCAGATCTGCCTCGGACTTGATCCTGCCCTCTTCCGGATAATTAAAGGCTCTGGTCATCTTTTCCAGCTGGGTAGCGCCTTTTTTTGCAAGCTGTCTTGCATAGGCCACTGCCACTTTTTTGTCCTCAAAGGATGCCACCAGGTTTTCAATCAGCTTCTTATCCGCCGGAAGGGCATCCATCGTCATAAACAACAGAAGATCCGCCTGGGATCGGGAGGCTGCATCGTTTCTGCTCCCCGCATGATCGAACTCATCCTTTGTAATATGCCACAGCGAAGCATCGCTCAAAAGCGGAGAAAGCCTGTCTCCGGCTTTCTCTGCAAATAAGTCCCAATAGGACTTTTCCGTATTCACCAAAAAGACCCGGTCTGGCTTTTGGGTCTGCTGATCCAGTCTTTGCAGAAGCTGCAAAAACTCCTTTCCCGGCTGATACACCGGGATGATCACATCCACACTCCAAGTGTTTTTCATCCGTTATACTCCGGTATCCGAATGGACTCTTGCAGAAATGGTCTGTACCTGTGAAGAAGGGGTATAGCCTGCCACATCTCCGAACAGAAATTCATGCAAAAGCTTTACGTCACTGATGGTATCCTTACTCATAACGCTGCTGCCGCCGTGAACCATTCCGGTGGTTCTGAACTGCTCATTGGGATAGCCGTCGGTTGCGGCGATGCTGTAATGGTTTACGTCCTTTAAAAGCTCCAGGATCTCCGTAAAGGAAAGGGAGGTGGAAATCTCTTCAAAGATGGTGTTGGCTGCCTTGTTCAGGGTTGCAAAATCCGCTGCCTTTGCTTTGCCCAGAATGGCCTGGATCACTTCACGCTGGCGCTCTGTTCTCTTAAAGTCATCTCCCTCAGTGTAACGGATACGGCAGTAGGAAACTGCCTGAATGCCGTCCAGGTTCTGAAGCCCCGTCTTCGTTACTCTGTTATAGGACTTTCCGAGAGATTTGGAGGTCTCTACCTGATAGTTGTTCAAATGGTCGATCTCTGCGGAATCCACGTCGATTTCCACGCCGCCTAAGGCATCGATAGTATCTGCCACACCTGCCCAGCCTACGGTGACATAGTCGGTGATGTTCAGATCCAGGTTCATGTTCAGCATATTGATGGCCTGCAGAGGGCCTCCCTTTGCGTAAGCCGCATTGGCCTTCCCGTAGGAATCATTACCCAGGTTCAGATAGGTATCACGATAAACGGAAACCAGCTTCACATCCTTGGTCTCTTCATTAATGGAAGCTACGATGATGGTATCACTTCGGTTGCCCTTACCAAGAGACTTATCTCTGGCATCCAGACCAAAGAGTGCCACATTGCGATAGCCTGCCATATGGCCGCCGTTCATTCCCGCATTGGTCTCGATCTGATCGCCGATGTTGCCGTTTTCGATCTCCTCCAATTCCTCCAGGCCTTCGTTGATAACGATGGCATTTTCGTCCAGCTTTTCATGATCGATCTTGTTATACAAAACTACAACGTACAGTGCGATCATCATCATCACCAGTACGAAGAGTTCCACCGCGATCAATATGATCCGGTTGCGTTTTTTCCTTTCCCGCTCCTCTCTGGTCAGCCTTTTTGCTGCTTTTGCCGCACTCCTGGGAGCTGTAGCACGATTTGTGTTCTTCCGATTTGATCCTGTTGCCATTACTATTCTCCTACTCTTTTTCCTTTCCCCTCGCAGCCTTAATAGGCATTCTTGTTGATAAATCCTTTAAAGATCGTCAAAAACAGGATCTTAATGTCCAAAGACATGGTCCAGTTTTCGATATAATACAGATCGCAGTCGATCCTCTTGCGGATGGAGGAATCCCCTCTGAATCCGTTGATCTGGGCCCACCCCGTCATACCGGGGCGTACCTGATGCTTGATCATGTAACGCGGAATCTCTTCCTTAAATTTCTCCACAAAGAAGGGTCTTTCGGGACGAGGCCCCACCAAAGACATATCCCCTAAGATCACATTGAAAAGCTGGGGAAACTCGTCCAAACTGGTTCTTCGGATAAACCGCCCGATCTTGGTAACTCTCGGGTCATCCTTTGTGGTCCATTCCTTTTCTTCATCCTCCGGGGTCTGCATCCGCATACTCCGGAATTTATACATCTGGAAGGGCTTGTTGTGAAGCCCCACTCTCTCCTGTTTAAAGATCACCGGGCCGGGGCTGGAGGTTTTCACCAAAATAGCCAGCACCACCAGAAGGGGTGATACCAAAATCGTGATCACCAGGCCGCACACCAGATCAAAGGTGCGTTTTGCCAGTTGATTCAAAGTATTTGTCAGAGGCACATGCCGGATGTTGATGACCGGAAGCCCGTCCAGGTCCTCAGTATAAGGCTGGGAGGGGATCACGCTGTTATAATCCGGAATAAACTTGGTATGCACACCGGATTTCTCGCAAAGACCTACGATCTCCTTCAAACGGCCGTAGCTTTCCAGCGCCAGGGTAATGGCGATCTCATCCAGCTTATTTTCCGGCAGGATGAAAAACAGGTTGTCGATCTGGCCGATGACCTTAACCCCTTTATACTCCGTTCCTCTGGGAATGGAGTCGTCCAAAATGCCCCGTACCACATAGCCCCATTGGGGATTGTGACGGATCCTGTCGATATACTGCTCCGCTGCTCTGGAATAGCCTACCAAAAGCACGTACTTGACATTGTAGCCCTTGGCACGCATCTTTTGCAGTGCCACAAAAACCACGATCCGGAAGATCCCATCCAGGGTAATGTTGAGCACATAGAAGTAGAACAACATGCTTCGGGAAAAGTGGGGCTGTCTTGCCACGTACAATCCGCCGAGAAACAGGAATAAGCCAACGCTGTTGGCTTTGATTACATTCCATATATCACGCCGCATACTGCTTGCCCGTTTTGCGGCGTACAGATTAAATAAGTAGTAAAGGATCAGGTAAACCGGAAGGATGACCAGCAGTGCAGAAAAGTAGGTCTGCATCGTCAGGGATCCTGCTGCCCTATCCCGCATGAAAAAGCTGATGCCGCTTTTAAACTTCAGGAACCATGCCAGCATATAGGTTCCGACTATGATAACGGCATCCATCAGCACATGCAGCCGGTTAAAATACTTCTGATTGTCTTTGATCAACGTAATTCACCCCGCTTCACATACAGCTTTCATTTTACCCTATTTTATCCCAAAGGGCAAGTGTATTCGCTATGAGTCGGTACTGCACGTAAATGTAGTAAGGAAGGCGTCTTGCCGAAAACCGGATCCGTTTTTTCCTGCCTTCTTCTGACAGACCCAGGCGGATCCCCTTCCAAAGTCCTTTGATATAGATTCCGCCGAAGCCCTTTTTGACGAAAAACAGGGTCTTGATAAGAAAGCCCGCCAGCAAAAAGGGAAGATTGAGAAGCAGCTGCAAGGGCGGCATGT
>JAEEKV010000333.1 GCA_016282595.1 Lachnospiraceae bacterium | reverse complement strand
TAAAATCTTCCCGCTTATTTGTTTCTGGCAAAACGGCATCAAAAGGAAGTCCTCTTACCTGTTTGCTTTTTTTCATGAACATACGAAAAGCAGTAGGAAGATCCATACCAAGCTGCTCATAAATATCTGCCACATCTTGTTTTAATGCCTTATCTGCTCTGAATTGGATCAGTACCTGTTCAGCCATAAAATCATCTCCTTTATAATCTCATGCACAATATATGTGTTTATTAGTTGTTTGTAATATTATTATAACCAGAAGACTAAAATATATCAACAAGAAAATAGAAAATAGAAAAACCCCACCAGATAATTTCATCCAGTAGGGTCTGTCAAAATCATATGTAACCGTGTCCCAGCCCATTTACCTTTTGTATGGCACAGGTTTTCAATGAACTTCACCGCCCGGTCTGCCTTTGCCTTATCATAATGGGATGTCTCCAGCATAAACTTCGACGGCTTATAATTCATCAGCTTCGGATAACTCTTCGGCCTTGTTTCCTTCGCCATCCGAAATCACCCCTCTCAAAACTTTCTGTCCTCATCATTTCTCCCCGGCACCATGTCCTGTCGCACCGTTTAATCCGATCCTCCCAGGATTTCTTCCATCTCATCGATGTCTTCCTTCTTTAATCCGGAACCCGCCATGATTCTCGATCTGGCAGAAGGCGTAAGTCCAAACTCGGATGCCGCCTGCAGCATCAACTTCTGGTTCGTATTTGCGATCCCCACCCATGGAGTCTGCTGCTGATATCCCTTCTCAGTCTCGAAGGTCGAACCCTCGGAATCAATATGTTCCTGAGCTTCCTTCCATCTCGCATAGCTCTGGCAATAAGCCGCAAACGCCGCCATGTCGATCTCTGTCAGCACACCCATATCGGACAGCTTCTGACAAAGTCTCTTCCATTCCTCCTTCGCCTCAGGAAGCAGCCACTTCGGACAGTCGGGCATCCCCTTTGCAGGCACCGGTTCTTTCGTATTCAGTTTTCTTTTCCCCGGATTGCCTTCCAGCTTCTTCAGCGCCGTAGGCTTCGGCTTTCTCCCTGCCATCGGAATCCCTCCTTTCTCGTAAAAATGGCAATATAAAAGGACCTCCGAAGAGATCCCTTTATAGCAAAAACCGCTTATCTAAATTTTTATAATTCCTTTATTTTGGTGTGCTACCCGTCAAGTAGACAATTGAAAAAACAAAAAGTTTTTTGTATCTGGATTTATATCCAGATATTTTTTACTTGTTTTTCTGATCCTTTGCTCCGCCTGCATAGTTTTAGGATTTGACTGCTTCGGATCCATCCAGTGTCCCTGTGATTAAGCAGAACAAAGGATCTTCCTGCACTTAATCAGCGTTCCTTCTGCCTGTTTACGTTTAGGTGTATACGTTTCAAGCAGCCATTTCAAGCATCTTCCTGTGGAATTCCATCGGTGTCAGAACCCCAAGCTTCCGCTGTACGCGGCGGTTGATGTAATAATCAATATAATCTTTTATTGCCTGAACAAGCTCTTCCTTCGTCTTGAATTTCTTCCCGTAGTACATTTCACGCTTCATGATCCCCCAAAACCCTTCCATCGGACCATTGTCTGGACAGTGGGCAACTCGGGACATACTCTGGGTCATGCCGGCATCAAGGATCTTCTGCCGGAATTCCTTCGAAGTGTACTGGTAGCCCCTATCACTGTGAAAAATGGGTGTGGCGCCCGGACGCGTCTCAAGAGCTTTATTGAAAGATTCCATTACCAACGGGTTATCATTATGGTCACCTATGGAGAAGGATACCGGCATTGCATCACAGAGATCCAGGATCGCGCTTAAATATATTTTTCCCTTCTTTTCGTCATCTCCGGTGCCATACTTGAATTCTGTAACATCTGTGCACCATTTTTCATTCAATTTATTAGACTGAAACTCCCTGTTCAGGACGTTTTCTGCAATGTATGCCGGATCTGACGCAGGTTTTGTACAACAGTTATACTTATGCTTGATACAGGATTGTATTTTTTTCTTCCGGCATATCCGCAGAACCCTCTTATCATTAACATTTATATCATGGTCATGGGCCAGTGTGTCACGGATCCGTCGGTATCCCATATCCGGATGTTTGTCATGTATTGCAGACACTTTTTCTGCAATCCGCTCGTTCAGTTTATCATTTTCACTGTTTCTGTGGTTCTTCCATTTATAGTAAGCACCACGGTTGACGGAAAGGATCCTGCAAAGGGAACTGACCGGGTAATCAGGATGTTCCCTATTTACTTCCCTGATAGATAAATATAAATCCAAATGCCTTGTACTTTGCAGGGTCACCTCCTCTCGATGTCTTCGAGTTTTTTTAACAGGTCGATCTCCATCTGCTGTCTTTTCTTTTCTGCTCTGAGAAGCCGGTTTTCAGCCTGCAGCCTTTCGACCTCTGACATCTCTGTTTCGTTTTTGTTCCTTCCCCTTCCGTCTTTCAGTCCATCGATTCCTTTTTCATTGTATTTCCTTACCCAGGAATACACCTGTCCATAAGAGCAGCTGAATTCTTTGGCAGTAAGGGCATAGTTGTTTGAATGGGCAATACAATGTTCTACGATCTTGATGCGTTCTTCCCGGGTAGTTTTCCTTGGTTTGATATCATTAGTCATGAGAAGCATTCCTCCTTCCGGTCTGGAATCCGTTAATTCTTCATGGCTATTATACAACTTAATCCACTTGGCGACAGTGCTTTCGGCATGGATTCCATGCTTCATGGCCAGATCCAATGTGGAGATTCCTCCTTCCAGGTACTCAGCAACTACCTTCTTTTTGAATTCTGCAGAATATCTGCATAACATGCTGTTGCATCTTACAAGACCATCTTCCCCATAAGATTTATAAGAGGTATGCCAGTGTCGTATGGTTCCGAACGCCAGATCATTATCTTTTTCCAGCTTGTAATAGGAAATACCATCCTCTTCATGTTGTCTGATCAATTCCAGTTTGAATTCTTTACTGTGCTTACGTTTCTTTCTTTTGGACATAAATATGCTCCTCCATATGATAGTTTTGGATATTTCCAATGTCTACCATATGGGGAGCATATCATTTTATTGCTTTACGGGATTTGTCAACATCAGACGGACCACACCAAAATATTTTCAAGAGAGAGTGCTAACAATTTGTTTTTTCCATTATCATGATCTGCATATGCCGTTTCCTCTTCTCGTTTGCCCGATCACCTAATTCTCGATGTATTCCACCGAATCCGTGATCAACGTGTATTCATACGGATTATCCGCAGACGTTAATGAAAACGATACCGTCCCCACCCGGCTGTCATCAAATTCATTGATCACATTGCAGGTTACTTCTGTCACCCCGGCGGATTGGGCAACACTCTCAACCATCGGATACGTTCCTCCGCCGATGCCGTTATAGGCATAGGCATATTCGTTTCTCGGAACGACAATCCCGGCAATGCACCGCTACGCTTCCCGCCAGATCCCTGTATGAGATCTTTACCCGGAAACAGGTCGGATCCACCCATTCCGGTGCTTCCGCAGGCGGTCACGCCGAATACTGCCAGCGACGTAAGCAATACATATAGAAACTTTTTATTCATCTGCTCTCCCCCTGAATCCGATGATATCCCTTATATCACTTTACATTCCGCTCGTAAAGGTCAGAAAAGTAAACAGTCCGCCGACACATAAAAAGCATAAAATCGCAGATGCTGCAATATAGAAGATATTGGATGTGGAACGGGTATCCTTTTTGATCTGCATTACGGTGGCAATGATCAGACGTACAAAGTAATACACCGGCATGATCAGATGACAGATCAAAAGAGGAAGAAATTCCCATTCGTCTCTGTAGTGATACCACCTGCCGCCAGGTACGAAATACCATATTAACGTTACTATCGCCAGAATAATCGGCGGTAATATAAACAGGATCTTATCTTTTATTGTTTTTCCCATTCCCATAACCCCATTTCTTTTGCTTTGATCGGATAATAGATCAGGCTTACGATACACACGATCGGCATCAGATAAACCGCCCATCCGACGGTCTGCGGTTTGACGATCTCATAGCGCTTTCTAAAACCACGGGATCCGGCCACGCTCAGATCTGTTTTTCTCCCGATCGAATCGCTGAATGTAGTCT
>JAEEKV010000332.1 GCA_016282595.1 Lachnospiraceae bacterium | reverse complement strand
TGTCCGATATACTTAAATCCGGTCAGCACCTCGATGAGCTGCACGCCGTAATGCTTTGCAATGGCATCGGCCATATTGGTGGTTACGATGGTCTTAATGAGAGCGCCGTCCTCCGGAAGTCCCTCTGCCTCTTTCCACTGGCTGATCTCATAATCCGCAAGCAGACAACCGGACATATTTCCGGTGAGGGTATGGTACTCTCCGGTCTTGGAATCCTTGGCATATACACCAAGTCTGTCTGCATCGGGATCGGTAGCAAGTACCAGCTCGGCGTTCTTTTCCTTAGCCAGCTTCAGACCCAGTTCGAAGGCTTCCGCTGCTTCGGGATTCGGATAGGAAACCGTAGGGAAGTTGCCGTCGGGCTTTTCCTGCTCCGGTACCACATAGACATTCTCGAAGCCCATTTCCTTTAAGATCCGGCGGGCCGGGATATTTCCGGTGCCATGAAGGGGCGAATAGACGATGGATACCTGATCCTTCATCTTGTCGATGCAGTCCTGACGGCGGATGAGCTTTTTCAGCTCGCCGATGTAGGGATCATCCACTTCTTTGCCGATCTGCTGATACAGACCCTTTGCAATGGCTTCATCCTTAGCCATGGTCAGTGCATCATTTACGGTAATGGCTCCCACCTCGTCCATAATGCCTTTGTCATGGGGCGGAGTGATCTGGGCACCATCCTCCCAATATACCTTGTATCCGTTATACTCCGGCGGATTGTGGCTGGCGGTAATGTTGATACCAGCGATACATTTCAAAAATCTGACTGCAAAGGAAAGCTCCGGCGTGGGACGAAGAGACTCGAACACATAAGCCTTAATGCCGTTTGCTGCCAGACAAAGTGCTGCTTCATCTGCAAATTCCGGGCTGAAATTACGGCAGTCAAATGCGATGACAACGCCTTTTTCCTCTCCGCCCTGTTTTTTGATATAGTTTGCCAATCCCTGGGTTGCCTTGCGGACCGTATAGAAATTCATACGGTTGGTGCCGGCACCGATGACACCGCGAAGACCTGCGGTTCCGAATTCCAGCTCTCTGTAGAAGCGATCCTCGATCTCCTTCTCATTGCCTTCCAGGGCCTTTAATTCCTTCTTGGTATCCTCATCGAAATAAGGATCCGTCAGCCATTTTTGATACTCCTCTTTGTAACCCATGCTGCATACCTCCTTGCTGTTTTTGCTATCAGCTTTCGCTGTTTTTATCCTAACAAATACACACCCTTTTTTCAACAGAAATTCTGTCCTCCAAGCCCTCTATTGCATCCCGTTTAAGGTGTTTGTCAAAAGGGAAGAAAGGGCCGACTCTGCCAGATCCGCAGTGTCCGTAGCATTGGATGATTTCAGGGATGAGAAGGAATAGTGGTTATCATTTTTCCCGTCATCGATCTGCAGGGTGTAGCTGCGGGTGATGTAGCCTTCCTTTCGCAGGCAGACCGTATGCTTTCCGCTCTGCTTGGCAAAAGATGCCGGCACCACGCCGATGTAAATATCATCCACATAAAGTTCCGCTCCCGGAGGGCCGTCGATATACACCTTATACTCTCCGTCGGCACTGGCGGAAACCACGGTGCTGTTGCTGCTCACGGAACCGGATGCTGATCCGTCACCGGTATCTTCCTCCTGCTCCTTAGCCTCCGTAAGTGTCACAGACAGGCTGGCCATGGGCTCTCCCACCTTGATATACTGGGTGGAGGTCTGGTATCCTTCTGCCGATACCACCACCTGATGGATCCCGTAGGAAAGCTCCACCGCGTTGGAATAATCCTTTTGCTTTTCGTCGATCACAAGCTTGGCTCCCGCAGGCTGGATGGTGAAAAATACCTGTCCCGTCCGGTCCGCATCCGTCAGAATGTCTGATACATCCACCTGGACCTCTTCCTGGCTTTTCACCTCAATCTGCTTGGTGCCGGAATCCTTTCCCTTGGAGATCAGCATCTCATAGGCCCCCACAGGTACCACATAGAGGGCATCCTTTTCCACGGGGCGGATGAGATCGGATCCGAATTCCACCCATCCTCCTTCAAAGGAATCTGCTCCCACGAGCCTTACATAGCCGTGTCCTCTGGTAACCACCAAAGCTGCGATCTTGCTGTCCTTTTCGATGACGGAAAGCTCATCGCATTCATTGATATCCGAAAACTCCGCGATCTTTCCCCCCAAAAGCACCAGACAATCCCGTTCAATGGAATGCTGCTCTCTGTCAAAGTCCATGGTATGGGCAGCCTCATTGATCTCATATCCGGTGATATTATCCTTTCGCTCATATCCCGTATCCAGCCAGATTCCACGGGCCTTCTGCTCCTCCTGGATAAAGGCCACCGTGACGGGATCACCGTTTTGCAGCTGTGCCGCCACAAGCTGCTGCCCGTATTTATCCTGAATGGTGGTGGCATCGTCAAAGACCAGAAGATAGCTCTTTTTGGCCTTCAGGGAATAACACAAAAGCCGCTGATTCTCTGCATCGATCTGGCGAAGGATCACCTGATCCAGACTGTCCGCAAGGGTCATCCCCTTCGCGGCAGCAGTAGATTCCGTTTGGGAAAGGTTTGCATCCTCCCCGGGCTCCGTGCTTTTTTTCTGACTGCTCCCGCATCCCGCCAGCATACATATCGTCAGCAGGATACTTAGTAAACCGATCCTTTTTTTCATTTCATCTGCTCCAAATGCTTCTCTGCCAGGGCCAGCAACCCGTCTCTTTGGTTCTTTTCGGGTTCCTGTAAGCAGAGCTCCAAAAGCGCCTTCAGTTCCAGGCCAAGGGCGGGTCCCTTGGGGTATCCGAGCCGGATCAGGTCTGTTCCGTCAACGGTCAGATCCTTTACCGTAAGGGGATCACCGCTTTCCCGGATCCGCTCTATCCACTCCTTCACCAGGCGGATCCTCTCCAGCTTTTCCTCCCGTTTATAGTCACTTTGAGCCTTCACATCCGCCGTTTCCACCTCTGTCAAAAGAAGAGTGCGCTCCGTTCCGAATTCGGACATCTTCTTTCGAACCTTCTTTTCCTCCGGCTCAATGCGAAGATCGTGATACTGGGCCAAAAATACCACCGTATCTCTGGTTTCGTTATCAAATTTCAAAAGACCCATCCGCTTTTTAGCGATCTTAGCTGAAATGGCGGGATGGCCGTAAAAATGATCGATGCCCTTCTCATCCGTAGTCTTGCAGACAGGCTTTCCCAGATCGTGAAACAGCATGGCAAGACGCAGGGTGGGGGCGTTTCTGATCTCACAGATGCTCTTTATAATGTGCTCTCCCACACTGTAGCAGTGGTGGGGGTTGTTCTGCCCTGTTTCCATGGCCCTGTCAAATTCCGGTAAAAATTCCTTTGTGAGGGAAAGCTCATAAAACAGTCTCATCTGCTCAGGATGGGGGCTTGTCAAAAGCTTAATAAGCTCCACCCGGATCCGTTCGGCGCTGATCCTTTTCAGTGTAGGTGCCAGCTCTTTGATGGCCTGTGCGGTTTCCTCATCCAGGCTGTATCCCAGCTGGGCACAAAAGCGCACCGCCCGCATCATCCGAAGGGCGTCCTCCGAAAACCGCTGCCGGGCCTCTCCTACGGCTTTGACGATACCGCGCTCTAAATCTCCCACGCCGTCAAAAAGATCCACCAGGCCGTCTCTGTCATTGTAGGCCATGGCGTTGATGGTAAAATCCCTGCGCCGCAGGTCTTCCTTCAGAGACGGCGTAAAGGTTACGTTTTTCGGATGCCTTCCGTCCTCATATTCTCCGTCAATGCGGTAAGTTGTGATCTCATAGCCCACATGATCCATCATCACCGTTACCGTTCCGTGCTTGATCCCGGTATCTATGGTCCGGGGAAAGACCTCCTTTACCTGCATGGGCGTGGCGGAGGTGGTGATATCCCAGTCATAGGGCTCTCTTCCCAAAAGGCTGTCCCGAACGCAGCCCCCCACCACATAGGCTTCGTGTCCCGCCGCCTGCAGTTTTTCTATGATATTGGAAGCCTGCTTCGGCATCCTGATCTGTTGCATATGTACTCCTTTTTCACAGTTCCTCTTTCTCTGATGAACGGGATCGATCACCGATCACGCAAAGAAAACGCTTGCCCCCAGAAAACACATCAGCATAATAAAGCAAATGATAAACCCTATTCCTATTATAATGATTTGACCTCCTTTTTTAGCAATTGGAGATTTTGAATGATGGGAATTTATCAATGTAACAACACCTGTAGCAGGTGCCAGGTATTTCAAACAACCCCACCATCTAAGCCAAGGTGTCCCTGAGTATCCGCTTATAAACCCTTCTATATGCATAAGCATCAAAACTGTACCTGTTATCACTATCATAAGCATACATATTAAATCCATCAGCTTTATCTCCTTTTTGTGAATACGTAGCGAAATTTGTTTCATCAAAATATGATCCTCGATCCAAAAAATAAGAACTGCGAACGAGACAGCGTAAGAAATATAGAATATTAATTTTATAAAATACACTGCTCCATCTTTTTCGTGCTCTATTTTCACAAATTCTTTCAGAATCATAAAAAGTATAATCAAAAGCATCTGTAGCAGTATAAAAAAAATAACCCCTATGACCTTAACAATCAGTTTCCTTCTATCTTTTACTTTTTCCTCGCAAAAGGAGTTCTCTGAAGATTTTTCAATTTTGTCCATATGCAGCACCTATCGAATCGAACCCATTGCGTTTTACCCAATTCTGCTTTTTGCCACCTGATTCTTTAACATCTTTCGGTATTTTCTTTTTGCTTTTCCAGGGCATTTTATTACAACTTGTTTTGAAATACCTTGATTCAAAACATCTTAGTAAAAATTAATTATCCCAAAAACATCTCTAAGAACGATTCCCAAAACAATGAGTATAAAGAAGAATACACAAACACCTGCAAAAACATACAATATCATTGTGCCTCCCTCTTTACATTTCTTAGCAATTTCAGTCTTCGATCTTCTTGCATTCATATATGCTGCTGTAGCTGTCAGTATTCCTAGAAAAATAGTCACTTTGATATCATAACCGCTCTCTATCTTATGAAAAAAAGCAACCTGTGATTTAATTCCAAAATAATTAAAAAAATCTACCAAAAGAGCAGCTCCCCCACCTATAATACAATATATAACTGTCACTACAATAAGTAACGCACTCACTAAATCTCCAAGCGTCACTGTTTTATTAAAAATATGTATTTCTGTTCTTTTCTTCAATTCTTTTTTCTCCTCTTTTTGATCCGGCACTCTAATATCACCACCCCCTTTTACATAGTATAAATAGTCAAATATTTAAGGTTTGAATAGATGTAGTTTCTTCAAATATTTTCTTATCTCATCCCGCAAAGAATGCATCGATCCCGTTTGCCATCCCCTGTACCATCTTGTTCTGGTAATCCTCAGAGGCCATGTTGGCGTCCTCGGTGGGGTTGGTCATATATCCCATTTCAATGATGGTGGAAGGAACCTGACACCAGTTGATACCGGTCATGGAATCCGTCTCCCAGACATACTGCTTCTTACATCCCGTAGCTGCCACAAAATTGTCCAGCACCGCATCCGAAAGAGCCCGGCTCTTGGAATAGACAGAGCCGTTATAGGGATTGGAGGGGGTCTGACAAATGGTCATGGCACCGTGTACATCGGTATTCTCCGCACCGTTGGCGTGAATGCGGATAAAGGCCCCCGCCCCGGCGTTGTTGGCGATAGCCGCCCGCTCGGAATTGCTGATGTTCACATCATGACTCTCTCTTGTCATGATGACGGAGTATCCTCTGCGCTGGAGTTCATCCCGAAGCTTTAAGGCTACCGTTAAGGTCAGCTCATATTCATACAGTCCCGTGGCATTGGAATGGGTTCCTCCGGATACCTTTGCCTTGGTTTCCGAAGCTCCCGGACCCACGGGCTCCTTTTCACTGTTTCCCTTTCTCTGATGACCGGGATCGATGACGACCAGTTTTCCGCCGCCGGAGGCTGCAGGTGTCTGCTGCTCTTCCTCCTCAGCCTCTTCCTCAGCTGCCTCTTCTGCTTCCTCTGTCTGTGTATCCGTTTCTATGATCTCCTCCATGGGCTCTTCCTCCGAGAGCTTTCCCTGAAGGATTTCCATACCCTCTTCCACAGAAGGATTGATGTTCTGTCTCTGAGATTCCACACCTGCATTCAGGCTTTTGGAAAGATCAAAGGTAGGATCCTGGGTTCCGTCCTTTTCCAGCCGCTCTGCCTGCATACCGGAGCCGTTG
>JAEEKV010000331.1 GCA_016282595.1 Lachnospiraceae bacterium | reverse complement strand
TCCTACGTGGCAGAGACGAATAATTACGTCAGACCCAGGATCGATACAAAGGGCACCATTGATATCAAGGACGGCAGACATCCCGTGGTGGAAAAGATGATGGCCAGCGGGAGCTTCATTTCCAACGATACCTTTTTGGACAGCGGTAAGCACCTGATCTCCATTATCACAGGTCCTAACATGGCAGGTAAGTCCACCTACATGAGACAGACGGCGCTTATTGTTCTGATGGCACAGATCGGAAGCTTTGTACCGGCCAAGAGTGCCAGGATCGGCGTAGTGGATCGGATCTTTACCAGAGTAGGTGCTTCGGATGATCTGGCAAGCGGGCAATCCACTTTTATGGTGGAGATGAACGAGGTAGCCAATATCCTTCGTAACGCCACCTCCAAGAGCCTTCTGATCCTGGATGAGATCGGAAGAGGAACCTCCACCTATGACGGCCTTTCCATTGCCTGGGCAGTGGTGGAGCATATCTCCAACAAACGGCTTTTGGGAGCCAAGACCTTATTTGCCACCCACTACCATGAACTCACGGAGCTGGAGGGCAAGATTGACAACGTGAACAATTACTGCATCGCCGTAAAGGAAAAGGGAGACGATATCGTGTTCCTTCGCAAGATCATCAAAGGCGGTGCGGATCGAAGCTACGGTATTCAGGTAGCCAAGCTGGCAGGGGTGCCGGATATGGTGATTGACAGAGCCAAGGAGATCGCAGAGGAGCTCATCGGCAGCGACATCACCCGGAATATCCAGAGCATCGCCGCCCAGTCTCAGAAGAATACAGAAAAGGCAAAGCCCGTTAAGGTGCAAAAGTATGATGATGTGGATCTGGGACAGTTCTCCTTGTTTGACACCAAAACGGATGAGGATGTCATCGAGGAGATCAAGCAGATCGAACTGGATCGGATGACGCCCTTTGACGCCATGAACACACTTTACAGACTGCAGAACACATTGAAAAACAGATGGAGTATTGAGGGTAACTAAAGTTAATCGGATATAGCATTGGGGTAAGGCTATGGAGAGGAAAAAGATCGCGCTGCTTTTGGCGCAGGCAGAGGAAAGCTACCAGAAGGAATTTACACAGGGGGTCATGGAAAAGGCATTTGAGGGGAATATGGATGTCTATGTGTTTTCCATGTTCATCAAGTACCAGAACAGCAAGGAAAGAGAGATCGGGGATACCAACATCTTTTCTCTGGTAAACTACGATGCCTTTGATGGGATCATTCTGTTGTCCGATACCATTCAGACGCCGGGAGCAGAGGAAAAACTGCAGGAGCAGATTCACAAGTGCTTCAAGGGTCCTGTGATCTGCATCGATCAGGACAGCGCCTATTTTGAGTCCTTCTGGACGGACGGTTACAGGGGCGTATATGAGCAGATCACCCATCTGATCAGGGAACATCAGATAAAAGACATCGCCTATCTGACGGGACGTGCTGCCCACAGACATTCCAAAAGAAGAGTGGAGGCCTACAGAAAGGCCATGGAGGATGCAGGGCTTACGGTGAGAGAGGACCGGATCTTTTACGGAGATTTCTGGTACAACAGCGGTGCAAGCTGCGCTGAGAACCTGTTGCACAATAAAGAAGATCTCCCCCAGGCGGTGGTTTGTGCCAACGACTTTATGGCCATCGGACTGGCAGAGGTTCTGGAGCAAAACGGGGTCAAAATTCCGGAGGATATTAGGGTGGCAGGATACGGCGTATCCCCGGAGGGACAGAACAGTCCCAAGTCCTTGATGAGCGTTTATGTTCCGGCCAGAGACTACGGAAGCTATGCGGTGGACTGCATTCTGGCCCAGATGGAGCATAGCTCTATGCCGGAATTTTCCTATAAACCTTCCCTGTTTTTGGGAGAAAGCTGCGGCTGCAGTGAGCATCTGCCGGAGCTTGCCAGAAGAAAGAGATGGCAGACCGACGATTCTGAGGAGGGCTTTTTCTCCATCCACAATACCCTGCTGGATGATATGCAGCGCTGTACCACCATGGATGAACTGCTGCGAAGCATTTATGAGAATTTGTACTATCTGCAAAGCGTAGAGAGCTTTGACCTTTGTTTGAATGATGTCTGGTTCCGTTCCAGGGAGTGGAAGTTATCCGATTTTCCCGAAGTGGGCTATACCGACACCATGCTTTGGGCCATCGGCTATCGAAGCGACAGACCCCAGAGCGGCCTCATCGGACTGGACCGGGGCTTTGAGAGAAAGAGTATGGTACCAAGGCTTGAGGATGATGCGGAAAGTGAAAAGCCCCAGGGCTATCTGTTTACTCCCATCTTCCATGAACAGTACGCCTTCGGTTACACCGTGCTGAATTTGGGCAGGGCTACCAGCTACGAGGATTCCTACAGGCTCTGGTGTAACGCCATTGCCAGGGGGCTGGAATCCCTGCGTCGGCGCTATCGTATGAATGAGCTGGAAAAAGCAGCTTCCAGTTTGGAAAGTAAGATCAAATCCATTATGATGATGGCCGGGGAAAAGGCACAGTATTTCTCAGCAGACCAGAGCATGTGGAAGGAGGTCTTAAGTCCCGAGGAAAGAGAGGTTATGACCTGTGTTGAAGAGATTCTGGACAACAACCTCTTTACCTATCATTTCCAGCCCATTGTCAAAGCAAGCGATGGCGAGATCTTTTCTTATGAGGCTCTGATGCGCTCTAATACGGAAAGACGGGTCAACCCCTTGGAGATCATCAAGGAAGCCGGACGTCTGGGACGTCTTGTAGATGTGGAAAAGGCCACTTTCTTTAACGTGCTGAATATTGTGGATGAGAACAAAGCGATTTTCGGAGAGCGAAAGGTGTTCATCAATTCCATTCCCGGATGCAGACTGTTGGAAGAGGATCAGAACAAGGTGATGAGGGGCATCAAACGCCATCCCGGAAGCATTGTAGTGGAGCTGACGGAGCAGGCAGAGCTTTCCGATGACAGACTGGATGAGCTCAAGGCCTCCTTCAGATCCATGGGTGCCCAGATGGCCGTAGATGATTACGGTACCGGGTATTCCAATGTGACAAACCTCCTTCGCTATATGCCGGATGTGGTTAAGATCGACAGAGCTTTGATCTCGGAGATCCAGAACTCCGATCAGAAGGAGCATTTCGTAAGAGATATCATTGACTTTTGCCATGCCAACCACATTACGGCACTGGCAGAGGGTGTGGAGACAGCAGAGGAGCTTCGCTGCGTCATCCGTCTCGGTGCGGATCTGATCCAGGGCTACTATACCGCAAAGCCTTCGGCAACCGTTGCAGAGGGTATTCCGGAAGAGATTAAAAATGAGATCGTCAGCTACTACAAGGAAGCACAGGATGACGGCGGCGGTGGCGAGTATGTAGCCGGAGGCTTCAGCCGTGTTTCCGTTACCCATCTGATGCGTGAGCATAAGAGCAAGATCATCGTAGGGGATAAGGATGCCACCTTTAAGGACATTACCATTGTGGGGGCCCCGGGTCTTCATGATATTCTGCGTATCGAAGTGCTGGATGGCTACAGGGGAAGGATCACCCTGGAAAATGTCACCCTTTCCAGTACCGGAAACAGACCCTGTATCCTCATGGGAGAGGGCTGTAAGCTGACTCTGCGGCTTATGGGATCTAACCGTATGCTGGGAGGCGGTATTTGCGTACCGGAGTCCTGTGTTCTCAATATTGAAGGAGACGGAAGCCTTGCCATCCACACGGAAACGGATGAGGGCTACGGCATCGGAAACGGCCTGGATCTAAGGCACGGAGATATCAACTTCTATCAGGATGGCCGGATCAGCATTGATATGAACGGAAAACGGATCGTGGGTATCGGCTCCGGCCTGGGCGGCAATCTTTCCATGAAGCACGGAAAGTACCGGATCATCACCAACGGAGAAAAGGTGGTTGGCGTAGGTGCCATGGAAGCCGACTGTGAGCTGACCATCAGTAACTGTGAGCTGGAGACGGAAATGGGTGCGGTTTCCGGCGTTGGTATCGGAAGTTATTCGGGCAATGCGGACATCAAACTGGATGTCTGCAAGATCATGACGAAGTCCGAAGGAAAGAATATTACGGGCATCGGTACGGTAACAGGTCAAAGGGCAGG
>JAEEKV010000330.1 GCA_016282595.1 Lachnospiraceae bacterium | reverse complement strand
GAAGCATCGGAGGGTATATCGGGGATCGGTCAGGATCCGTCGAAGATTGTGATCACGGTAAAGGATCATCTGTATAAACAAGGCAGTAAGGAAAGATACGACGGCTACGCTCTTGCGGATGAGTTGCTTAAAACCTATGAGCTGGATATGGAGATGGCAACCACCTCCTATGCTTTGGCAATGACCTCCGTCATGGATACCCGGGAGGGTTTTGATCGGCTGGCATCTGCACTTTTTGCCATCGATGTTACGCTGGAGGAGCTGGCAGAAGACAGGGCAGCGGGAAATAACGCAGCGGAAAACATCGCAAGGGAAGATCGGGAAGATGCCGGAGCTATCGGGATATTGCCGAGACAGATCATGCTCCCTTCCGAGGCGGTAAACAGGCCTAAGGAAACCGTTTCCGCGGAAGATGCGGCGGGAAGGGTTTCGGCGGAGTTTATCTTCTTCTATCCGCCGGGCATTCCGATCCTGGTACCGGGGGAAGAGATCACAAAGGAGCTGGCAGACAGGATCACATATCTTTCCGGGACCACTCCCAATCTGATCCGAAGCGGACAGGGGTTTGAGGTAGTAGTGTAAAATCCAAACTTCTCCTTCGCTTTCGTTGTGAAACAGACAGATATATGGTAAGATAAAGGGTACGGATTAACAGTGCGTGCAATAGGAAAGCAGGCGATGGGACACATTTTTTATATCATGGGAAAAAGTTCATCCGGAAAAGACACGGTCTTTAAGAAGCTTTTACAGGATCCGTCTTTAGCCCTTGAGACCCTTGTGATGTACACCACAAGGCCGATCCGGAGCAATGAAAAGGACGGCGTGGAGTATCATTTCGTGTCGGCTAAGGAGATGGAGGCGCTGGAGGCTGAGGGCCGGGTGATCGAGAAGCGGACCTACGCCACCATGCACGGCGACTGGAACTATTTTACCGTGGATGACGGAGCCGTGGACCCCGCAAAGCATGACTATATCATGATCGGAACCCTTCAGTCCTATGTGAAGATCCGCGACTATTACGGCAAAGATCGCGTCCTTCCCATGATGATCGAAACCGATGACGGCGACAGGCTGCAGCGGGCCCTGAACCGGGAACGGCATCAGCAAAACCCGAAATACAGCGAGATGTGCCGGCGTTATCTGGCAGATGAAGAGGATTTTTCCCCGGATAAAAAAGCGGCAGCGGGGATCGATAAAGAGTTTCGAAACGACGATCTGCGAAATTGCCTTACGGAAATGAAACAGTTTATAAAGTCGATACAGACCGGGGATTCCCAAGGCCGGTGAAACAGCCGATATACTTAGGGAAAGGAGCAGGCCATGGATTCAATGGGAATGGGAATGCGCGTCGATCAGCTGCAGCAGGTAGCCCAGACGCAGGAAGCATCCGCTAACCAGCAGGCAGACGGCGGTTTTAAATTCATACTTGCCAGTCGGATCGATGAAGCCGGGCTCCAGGAGCAGCTGGTAGGAATGATGGAGGAGATCTCCGAGCAGGGTAAACGGATCTCCAAAAAGATGGATATCAAGGATATGAAGCGGTATCGTACGCTGATCAAATCCTTTATGAACGAGGTCGTCAACCGAAGCCACAAGTTTTCCAGGGAAAACTTCCTGGACAGACGGGGACGCCACCGGGTTTACGGGATCATCAAGCAGGTGGACGATACGCTGGATGCCCTTGCCCAGGAGCTTTGCAAGGATGAAAAGGATCATCTGGCCATCCTTTCGAAGATCGGGGAGATCGAGGGACTGATACTGGATATTTTTACCTGAGAGCAAAAATCAGCAGAGACTAACGATCAGGATATCTGAAGTTAAGGCAGGCATTGTCAGGGAGGCAGCAATATGGCTACATTTCAGGATGTATACGGACAACCGCAGATCGTGGAGCATTTTAAAAATGCCCTTTCCTCAGGAAAGATTTCCCATGCTTATATCATTAACGGAGATCGCTGCAGCGGCAAGGAGTTCATCGCCAGAGTTTTTGCACAGGCGCTGGAATGCGAGCAGGGCGGGATCGAACCCTGCGGTGAATGTCATGCCTGCAGACAGGCCAATGCCGGCAGTCATCCCGACATCATCAAGGTGATGCATGAAAAGCCCGCCACCATCGGCGTTGAGGATATCCGGATCGGGATCAATGATAACATCATGATCAAGCCCTACACCGGCAAATGGAAGATCTATATCATCAACGAAGCGGAAAAAATGACGGTTCAGGCACAAAACGCCCTCCTGAAAACTCTGGAGGAGCCGCCGGAATATGCCCTGATCATGCTGCTTACCTCGAACATGGAGGTCATGCTGCAGACCATCGTCAGCCGCTGCGTGGTATTGAATATGAAACCGGTGCCCGATGATCTGATCAAATCCTACCTGATGCGCGAGCTGCAGATCCCGGACTACAAGGCAGATGTGTGCACCGCTTTTGCCCAGGGAAATCTGGGTAAGGCCAAGGCCCTGGCTGCCAGCGAGGAATTTGACAACATCAAGACCGAGGCGGTAAGTCTTCTTCGCTATATCCGCGATATGGAGATCACGGATATCGTTTCCGCCATTAACAAGATCAAGGATTACAAGATCGACATCAACGATTATCTGGACATCCTTTCCGTATGGTACCGTGACGTGCTTTTGTTCAAAGCTACCAACGATGCCAACCATCTGATCTTCAAGGATGAGATCCAGTACAT
>JAEEKV010000329.1 GCA_016282595.1 Lachnospiraceae bacterium | reverse complement strand
ATCATTACGGCCCAGGATATCGTAGAGGTTGTAGATGATGAGCTGGGTGATGACTACGCAAAGCTGGCAGGTCTGACCGCAGAGGAAGATCTGAATGAAAGGATCCCGGAGAGCATGAAGAAGCGTCTCCCCTGGCTCATCGCCCTTTTGTTTTTGGGAATGATGGTATCCACTGTGGTGGGCGTCTTTGAGGCGGTGGTAGCGGTGCTTCCTTTGGTGATCTGCTTCCAGTCCCTGATCCTGGATATGGCGGGAAATGTGGGGACCCAGTCTCTGGCTGTGACCATCCGGGTGCTGATGGATGAAAATCTGACCGGTGCCCAAAAGGTATATCTGGTTTTCAAGGAAATCCGGGTGGGATTTTGCAACGGACTGTTCCTGGGATTTATGGCCTTTCTTTTCATTGGCCTTTACATCTTTAAGGTAAAGCACAATCCGGCTGTGATGGCCTTTCAGATATCCGGCTGTGTGGGAATCTCCCTTCTGACAGCCATGATCGTATCCAGTATGGTATGCACGCTGGTGCCGATGTTTTTCCATAAGATCAAGATCGATCCGGCGGTGGCTTCCGGTCCCTTGATCACCACAGTGAATGATCTGGTAGCCGTAGTAACCTACTACGGACTGGCCTGGATCCTTCTGATCCACGTGGGACATATGGGATAAGGGTGTGATATGTATAAGTACGTGTTGTTTGACCTGGACGGGACCTTGACAGACTCCGGTCCGGGGATCATGAATTCCGTCCGTCATGCGATGGAAAAAATGCATTTGGAGGATCCGGGAGAACAGGCTCTTCGCAGCTTTGTGGGCCCGCCGCTGAAGGACAGCTTTGAGCGGGTGTTTGGTCTGTCGGGGGAGCAGATCCCGGAGGCGATCGCTTTTTACAGGGAGTATTTTCGGGAAACGGGGATCTTTGAGAATGAGGTTTATCCCGGTATCCCGCAGCTGCTTGCGGATCTTAAGGAAAAGGGGATCTTTTTGGGGGTCGCTTCCTCCAAACCCGAAACCTTTGTAAAGCGGATCTTGGAGCACTTTGAGCTGGACTCCTTCTTTACCGTTGTAGTAGGCAGCATAGAAGAAGGGGGCAGGGAGACCAAGGACGAGGTTCTGGAGGAAGCCTTAAAGCGCATCCGCGCTACAGAGGGCCATCAGTGCAGGGGTTCCAATACCCTTTTGGTAGGTGACAGGTGGATGGATCTGGCATCGGCTAAAAACCAGAATATCGACGGCGCTTTGGTGACCTTCGGTTATGCCACAGAGGAGGAGCTGTCGGAGCAGGAGCCTGCCTTTTTCGCAGAGAACGCCACCCAGCTGTATGAAGGGATCTGTAAGGAGCCTGCCTACTATCGATATGGGAAGCGTTCCGCTTTCAAAAAGACCTTTGAAATTCTGTTGCCCCTTTTGTTTTACTGGGTGATCCAGCTGGGGGTATATAATCTGTTTTACGCTTTGGTCATGTATCTGTGGAGTCCCCAGGAGCCGCTTTTGGGACGGATCCAGGTCTATCTGAATGTGGTGGCTACCGTTGCTGCCTGGCCCTATCTGGCAAGGTGCTATAAACGGGATTGTCCCCCGGATGGATCCGGGCTCCAGGTGGAGCGGAAGGTCAGAGCCGTCAAACGGGACTGGCCCCTGATCCTGGCTTCCAGCCTGGCACTGTCTCTGGGACTGAACATTGTACTGATCTTTTTAGGCTTTGCCAACACTTCCGAGAGCTATCAGAGAGTGGCAGGAATCCAGTACAGCGTATCCCTTCCCGTGGGACTTGTGATCTACGGCATCCTGATGCCCTTTACGGAAGAGGTGCTGTTTCGAGGCGTTTTGCAAAACCGGATCATGAAATACTATCCCAAGACCCTGGGCATCTTTTTATCCGCCCTGCTCTTTGGATGTTATCACGGCAATCCGGTGCAGATCATTTATGCATTTTTCATGGGCTTGTCCATCGCCCTTGTTTATGAGGTCTATCAGAGACTTTCGGCTCCGGTGCTCATGCACTGCGGCGCCAACCTTTTGATCTATTTCCTCACCAAGCAGGTGGGCTTTACCGCAGGCCTTCCGGCCCTGGTCCTGGGGGGCGGTCTGGTCCTGGTGGCAGCGGTGACAAACCTGTATTTCGGCAGAATCTTAAGAGAGGGGATCCGGCAGCAAAGAGATCGGATCCATGTACCATAGAGTATAAAAAACAGGAGGGTTAAAAAAATGAGCAATCTGCAACAGGAACTTCGCAGCCGCAGAAGCTGCAGAAACTTCAAACCGGTCATGCCTTCGAGAGAGGAGATCGACCAGATCATCGGCGTGGGATTATATGCCCCTACGGGAATGGGAAAACAATCCACCCGCATCATCGCCGTAACCAACAAAAAACTGCGGGATCTTATCGCAGATGAGAACGCCAGGATCGGCGGATGGCAGGAAGGCTTTGATCCTTTTTACGGCGCTCCGGTGATTCTCATTGTCATTGCGGATGCATCCTGCGCTACGGCTGTTTATGACGGAAGTGCCTGCCTTGCACAGATGATGATCTCCGCTCAGGATCTGGGACTTTCCACCTGCTGGATCCATCGTGCAAAGGAAGAGTTTGAAGAGGAATTCGGAAAGAAGATCTTAGCTGAGCTGGGCCTGGAAGGAGACTACATCGGCATCGGACATCTGGCCCTTGGCTATGCTGCAGAGCCTCTGCCCGCACCTGCGGAGAGACTGAAGGATAGGGCTTTTTACCTGGAATAAAGGGTTACGATTCGGAGACAGACGAGAAAAACGGTTCGGCAAGCTTGCTTGCACGAACCGTTTTTCTCGGATGTGTGGATCCCGAATCGTTTATAGCGTGGCCGCATTTTTTTTATGGATAAAGGTAATAAATTCATTCAGCGGGATAGGCTTGGAGAAGTAGTAACCCTGGATGTAATCAACATCCAGTTTTTCCATGGCCTCCAATTGTTCTTTTGTCTCGATCCCTTCCACAACGATCTTCAGATGCATGTTCTGGACCATCTTGATGATGGAATCCATCACGAGCTTGGTTCTGTCATTTTTGAAATAATCCTGCGTCATGGTGCGGTCAAATTTGATGATCTGTACCGGCATGTCCACAATGTAATTCAGGTTCGATTCTCCGGTTCCGAAATCATCCAGCGAGAAGGAAAAGCCGTGCTTTGTCATCTTTTCCATATTGGCGATCACGGTGTCCCGGAAGCGGATGGAGGAGGTTTCCGTGATCTCCAGGTTCAAAAGAGAAGGCGAAAGCGTATAGCGCGCGATCAGCGCTTCGATATCCTCCGGCAGCCAGCGGTTTTCGCACTGGGATACGGAAAGGTTGACCTCGATGTATTCCACACCGATCTCCGTGATGGGATGACGGTGCAGCATCTTGCAGGCCTGCTCTAAAACACGGGTGCCGATATCCTCGATGAGGCCGGTTTCCTCGGCAATGGGAATGAACTCACCCGGCATCATGATGGTGCCGTCCTTTTTCCGGATGCGGGCCAGAGCCTCGGCGGATACAAAGCGCTTTTTGGCTATGGAGTAGATCGGTTGATAGAAGACCTCCACCCGGTCCTCATCCAGGGCCGATGCGATCTCCTGGTGGATGAGCTTTACGGCCCGGATCACGGAGGCTTTTTTCTCATTCATGAACATCAGCCGCTCATCGGAGGTTTCCAGGCGGGACCGGTAGTGATGATAAAACTGGGTAACCTCATCCGGGGAGCCTGCCACGCGGTTGTCCGGGACAGCGATGATGCGGGAGGGGATCTCGTAGCCGTGCCAGCTCAGGACAAATCGTTCATAGATCTCCCGCATCACATCCTCAGAATAATACTTGATCGGCATAATAATGGCAAAGTCATAACCGGTTGCCCGGAAGACCTTGGCCTTCGGGATCTTTTTCAAAAAAGCGGCCATATCCTGCAGGATGGCATTTTCCTCTTCCAGCCCCACGAGCCACTCTGCACCGTTGAGGATCAGAGCGCCGCAGAAGGGCTTGTGATCGGCATAGAGTTGTCTGACATAGTCGTGCAGGATGTGGGTGGAAAAGGCATCCACCGTCCGGTCCAGCTCCCGCTCCGGATTTTCCAGCATCATAAACAGGATCATCATACCGATGGCGGTAGCAAAGCCGATGAGCAAAAGAGTGGGGAAGAAGAACTGCAAAAGTCCCGCTGCCGTCTCGATGATCATCCAGGACTGCACAGCCATACGCCTGCGGGGATTCATCCGTTTGTGGAACAGGATAGTCAAAAACAGGGTCCCCAGGATCAGGGTAGGTGCAAAGAAGAAGGTGGAGGTTACTGCCGGGCCAAAGGAATAAGCAATGCGTCCTTCCTGGTGAATGGAAATGGGAAGGAAGAAGGCCAGCAGGGTTCCGATGATGACAAATACAAGGATCAGCTTCATTATGATCCTTTGCTTTCGCAGAATGTTGATGTCGTTGGCGGTATATAAAAAGCCCAGGTAAAAGAGCCATAAAAGGCTTGCCAGATAGAGCCTGCACACAATCTCCGTGGGCAGAGTCAAAACGCCTTGATTTTCCGTAATGAGAAAAATAGAGGTAATGTCTAAAATCAGACAAATGAAATTAGCCACTATGGCAAGGCCATACAGCTTCGTACCATGAAAGCCCGCTGTTTCACGGCTGATATGAAAAAAGAACAGGACGCAAAGGATTACGAGTCCGCAGGTCTGAATTTCAATATTCATGACGTGTTCACTTTCCCATGGGACGAGTCCGTTCATCCCAATGCTACTTATATTATACGTGGACGGCTTGTGACAGTCAAACTCAAAAGCCGAAGCAGTTGCAACTTTTTACGAAAAATTGGTTTTTCTTAAGAAAGTTTTTGGCAAAATCGCACAAAAGCCAACGGAGGCTTTGTGCAAAGTGTCAATTTCAGGCGGGCCCTTCGGTGAATTTTTGGAAGGGCATT
>JAEEKV010000328.1 GCA_016282595.1 Lachnospiraceae bacterium | reverse complement strand
GGATCCCCGTAACGATATCCTCAAATTCCGCCTCTCTTCTGGCAAATTCGGATTTGGGGATCGTAAAATGAAAGGTTGCCTTTCCGTCATGATAGGCGCTACCGTAATCGGACTCCGTATAATCCTCCAGGATCGGGAAGCATACACCGGGAAACTGCCCCATCATCCAGTCATAGGTTTCCTGGCTGTTTACGGCAAATTCTGTTTCACCTCTCAGCGCAGCTTCCACATAATTGCCATAGGCCTCGCACATGTCCTCGCCCATGATATCCCGGAAAATCGAGGCGATCACGATAGACTTAAACGAAAAGTGTCCCTTTTCCTTGGGTTTTTCTGCTTCCTCGGTTTCTTCCGCATCTTCGGGTTCATCGAGTTCTTCGGTTTCCCCGGTCTCCTCCGCGTCTTCATTCTCTGTGTCTCCATCCTCTGTGATCTCTGCTTCATCCTGCTTTGCCACATCGGAAGAAGAAGGCTCGGTATTCTCCGTTTTTATTTCAGCAGATCCGCACCCCGTAAACAGGAGGCATAATACCACTATGCAGATCACAAGTCTCGCTGTTTTCTTCATCACGTAAATCCTTTCTTTTTTCCTTTTTCTCATCTGTAGGGCTCTTCATTCTATCATTTCCTGCATTTTTCGTAAAGAGCAAAACCACAAAGACCGGCACTGCACAAATTGCAATGCCGGCCTCCGTGTGAAAGGAATCGTGTAATACGATTGAGGAGATTAGTGATAGTTTACTTCAATTAGTTATGCATATTTACTTTTTCAAACTTGATATCCTTGATCACGATGGTGGAACCCGGAGTAGGACTGCAAACAGGTCCAGGCCATGTAGTAACTGATCCAAGCTTAAATGCCACCTTAACTACGTCTTTCACATTTTCTTCTACCGGATTAATGGTAAAGGAGAAAGGTTGAAGTGTGCTGGTCAGCGCAGTTTCTCCGCTTCCGCCATACCAGGTCCAGTTTTTACCATTCTGCACTACTGTATTAATGGTTCTGTTAACACTGGAAGATGCCATAAAGGTCAATTTGTAGGTTTCTCCGGCTTCCAACGTCAACCCCGTCTGCTCCAATACAACAGCATCTTCCGTAGCATCAGTTACCAGACTGCCAATTTCAAACGTTACCGAATTTTCAGATACTGTTATGGTTGTGTCATCATTCCCGTAGCAGGTCCAGCCTTCGGTACTGTTATTCTCAAAAGATGCATTTGTCAGCAGATTAACTCCGTAGGGTGCCGGAACAATGGGATCTTCCTGCGGCATCTCGGATTCATCAATCTCTACCAACGCGATATCATCGATGCATACAGTATGCTGCTGGGTGATCCTACCATCCACCTTACCAAACTCCACATCAAAACGTGCTCTCTCATCGCTAGTATCATTCATCTTAAAGTAAGTCGTAAATGTCTGATAATCACTTGTCAATGCGGCTTTCAACGGAGTATGGTACGGAGACCAGTCTCCACTGTGGTAATTTCCGTTCCGACACATTTTGATATTGATATTGCGTTCCATATTGGATTTTGCCTTCAGCGTCAGCTTATAACAATGATCTTTTTCCAGAGGCACATTATCCTGGATCAACTGTACGTAATAAGCATCGATGCCTGTGTCATCAATCGTAACGGAGAATGCATTTTCCTCATTCATCTCATCCACAACATAAGTGGCGGATGCATCCGAATGTCTGTAAACCTCAAAGCCTGACATACCAGACTTGAAAGAGCCGTTCTTGATAAGCTTATCTTCGCAAAGCATAATGTCATCTACATAGTAGGTTCCCGGCGATGCAAAGAGCATCGTGAACACTTCGGAACCGGTACCATCAAACTCAAAACGAACGCCTTGCTCCAAGTCGGAATTCTCAGTGACCGGCATGGATTGCTTATAAGATGCATTGTTACCGGAGATGGTAAAGGTAAACTGATCCGCTGCATCAGCATTCTCTTTTCCGACCTTGATGCTAAAGGCATATTTAGCCCTTCCGGACATAAGCGCAACCTTGCTCTGCTTGATCACAAGCGGATTTTCATCGCTGGTTCCTTCAGGTGCAACCACCTTCAGTTTCCTGATGTTGTTCTTGTTGGTAACAGAAACCGCTTCCTTGTCTTTTTCCTCGATCTCCCAGTACCCAAGTCTCTTTTCACCCTCGCTGAAGGTACCGTTGTAGATATAATTACCGTCTGCACGCACGCCGCGCACATCATCTTCACTGATCTCGGTTCCACCGATCTTCTTTAAACATACATTGCTGATGGTAACTGCCGCCGTGCTGTTCTGATTGCCCAGGTTGAATTCTACACAGGCATTGTTATCAGCAGCTGCTCCCATTGTGAATGTCAGAGAATAAGGCTTTTTCTCTGTTGTCAGATTAACAGTGGTATCCTCCAGATAACGAAGCCAGTTGACATCCGGACCTTCCACATCTACGATGATGGATCTTGCTTCAGCAGCACTTGCTTCAAATGTAAGCTCATATTCTACACCTCTGACCAGAGGCACACCGGGCTGCTTTAGCTGTACACTGTAGTTCTGTGATCCGACTGCGGAAGGGTTGATGGTAATCGCATTGTTCTTTACTTCATAAGTAGTTGCACCGCAATCCTCGGTAATGTTCATATCCCAATCCTTGGAAGGATCGATCGCAGTTGCAAAATTGCCGTTTACTACATAGTTTCCATTTTGATCAGGCTCTCTGACAGGAACATCCGATACGGGTTTTTCAGCAGCCTCTTCCTTAGCTTCATAGTATTCTGCGCTCTTCTGAGATACTTTTACGTTTTCAACAACAAGCGCACTCTGTTCTCCGTAAACAGTGTTTTCATCAGGATCTTTAACCCAGTCTCCGCCGATCGCCAGATTCAGGATCATATAGAAGGGCTGATCAAAGGGTGCGGGATAGGTATAATCCGGTCCGTTCACAACACCTGAATACCAGTCATTGGTCTCATAAAACTTGATGCCATCCACATACCAGGAAATATGATCCGGCTCCCATTCCACCGCATAGGTATGGAACTCATCTGTATAACTCTTACCGTTAGGCGCTTCATACAGACCGTCATAAGCCGTTGCCTTATCTCCCTTAGCTTTTAGATATTTCCCATCTTCAATGGTAGCGGTTCCCTGTTTCTGTCCCTGAATATCAGCGTTCTTTCCATAATGAATGGTACCATAGGTTGTATTCGGGGTCTGTCCCATTACTTCCATGATATCGATCTCACCGCATTTCGGCCACTGACCATAATAGGTCTCATCCGTCGGCATCATCCAGAATGCGGGCAGATATCCTTTTCCGGCAGGAGTCTTTACGGTTGCCTCAAACAAACCGTATTTGAAATCCTTTTTGCCCTGAGTATTCACACGGCCGGAAGTGTAAGTCTTGGTTTCCCCTTCTACGGTCTCTATGGGAACAAGATAAAGCTTTCCGTCTTTTACATAGATGTTTTTCTCATCGTCAACATACTCCTGCCATTCCGCATTGACCCATCCCTTGGGATGCAGCTCTACGTTCCATGCCGTTCTGTCAAGCTCAGTGCCCTCGAACTCATCCTTCCAGACCTCGGTATACCCTTCGCGGGAAAGAACAGTTGCATCTTTCAGCTCAGGCTCTTCAGTCTTGGGCTCCTCAGTCTTGGGCTCCTCAGTCTTAGGTTCAGGCTTCGGCTGGGGCTTGGGATCTTCCTCAAGACCGAATACCTGCTTTCTTACCGTAACGGTGCAGGTTGCGCTTTTCTTGCTGTTGTCGGTGGACTTTGCCGTGATCTTGGCAGTTCCTTCTGCAACCAGCTTAACCTCGCCGTTCTTATCTACGGTTGCAACCTTCTCATTGTCGCTGGAGAAGGCAACCTTCTTTACACTGGCCTTGGCAGGGGCTACCCCTGCCTTTAAGGTAAAGCTTTCACCTTCAACGCCGCTGTATGTTGTCTGATTCAGCGTTACACTCTTTACAGGCGTTCCTACGATCACTGTAAAGGAAACTTTTTTCTTGGAGTCGGCTTTGCTCTTTACTGTAATCTTGCTCTTACCGTTTTTCAGAGCTTTTAATTTGGTATTGGAAACCTTAACTACCTTGGGCTTGCTGCTCTTCACGGTTACCTTTTTGCTAACCTTGCCCTTGGCTTCTACCTTCGTTTTTAATTTAAGGGTCTGACCCTTCTTTAACACAACTGTCTTATCTGTTACATTTGTGACTGACACAGAGAGGACTTTTTTCTGTGCAGCCTGAACCTGAGTGGTCGGTGCCAAAGATGCTGTCACCATTGCAAGTGACAGAAGCATCGCCATTCCTGCTGGTCTTCTCTTTTGCATTCTTTTCTCCTTTCTGAAAAAACGCTTCTTTCCCTTCACCAATACATGGTTCTTTGTTACTGTTAGTTCCAACCGGAGCCGCTGCGGCCGTCAGCGGTTCCGTCACGATTTGGATTATGCCTATATTATGCTTTTTTATTATTGCATTATATCGAAATCCTATCTTTTTTTCCTTTTTTATGCTACGATGTTGTTAACTCTAAAAAAAGTATATTTGCAGCGAGGGGAAAAGAATGAGCATTCAAAATGATCTGGCCTACCAGGAATTTACGCAGCGGGAAAGCGGATTTGTCCGGGCGCCTTACAACCCGGAGTTGGAGTTTTATGCCAAGATCAAATCCGGAGATATGGAGGCTGTGAAGGAGCATTGCAACAACCATCCCTTCGTATTGGAAGATGGTTGGGGGCAGCTTTCCAAGAACCGGCTGCAGAATATGAAGTATCACTTTACCATCACTGCCGCCATGCTGGCCCGCTACTGCATTGAGGGCGGACTGGAGCTGTCTGTTTCCTATGCCCTTTCCGATTTCTATGTGCAAAAAGTAGATGAAGTCAAAAAAGAATCCGATATTACGGCGATGCATTTTTTGATGTGTCTGGATTATACAAAGCGTATGAAAAATATGCGCAAAAAAAAGATACAGTCCAGACCGGTTGCCCAGTGCATCGACTATATCTATGATCATCTGCATACCCGCATTACCGTGACGGATCTTGCGGAGCTTACAAAGTTGAATCCCAACTACCTGTCCCGGATCTTTAAAAAGGAAACGGGAGTCTCCATCAGCAGCTATATACGCTCTCAAAAGCTGATCACGGCGCAGAACATGCTGGTTTACTCCGATTACTCTCCTGCTGAGATCGCTCAGATCCTGGCTTTCCCCAGCCAGAGCTATTTCACTGAGATCTTCCACAAGATCGTAGGGATGACGCCTCTTAAATACCGCAACGAAAATATGCATTCCACTCAGATCGGGCGCAGCACGGG
>JAEEKV010000327.1 GCA_016282595.1 Lachnospiraceae bacterium | reverse complement strand
GAGCCTCACGGAGCTGGAAAAACAGCTGGAAGAGCTCGGGATCAGGCAATATTTTGACGAAGTGCTGGGCATCGACAACATCTATGCCGGGTCCAAGGTCGACATCGCCCTGGAGTGGATGAAGGACAAGGATCCCGCCGGCTGCATGATGATCGGCGATACCCTGCACGACCTGGAGACTGCTAGGGCAATGGGGATCGATTGCGTCCTGGTAGCGAAGGGCCATCAGGCGAAGGATGTGTTATTGAAGGAGTACGACAAAGTCGTCGACGACATAAGGGAGGTAGAACTGTTATGAGGATAGGACAGTCCAAGGACGTGCATCGTCTGGTCGAAGGAAGAAAGCTGATCATCGGCGGGGTGGAGATCCCCTATGAGCTGGGGCTTGTGGGCCACTCGGATGCGGATGTGCTGCTGCATGCCATTATGGATGCCATGCTGGGAGCTGCAGCTTTGGGAGATATCGGAAAGCATTTTCCCGATACGGATGACAAATACAAGGGCATTTCCAGTGTGAAGCTTTTGGAAGAGGTGGCAAGACTGATAGAGGAAGCGGGATATTTTGTGGAGAATATCGACGCTACCATCATTGCCCAAAAGCCCAAGATGCGTCCCTACATCGACGACATGCGAAAGGTGATCGCAGATGCCCTTCATGTTTCCATAGATCAGATCAATGTAAAGGCAACCACGGAGGAAGGCCTTGGCTTCACGGGGGCCATGGAAGGCATCAGTGCCCAGGCCATCTGTATGCTGGTTTCCCCCTCCTATCTGGTGGCAGAGGATGTAACAGGGCAGGGGGCCATGTGCGGCGGATGTAGCGGCTGCCCTAAGGCAGCAGGTCCCAAAGCATAGAAGCATCAGATAAAGATTGTAAATTTTCCCGATTTAGGCTATGATAATTCGTGGTTTTACGGAAAAAGAGAACAGATTGGAAGAGAGGATAATCCCATGAAAATCTATAATACACTGACAAAGAATAAGGAAGAGTTCAAACCCCTGCGGGAAGGGGAGGTTTCCATGTATGTCTGCGGCCCTACGGTTTATAACCTGATCCATATCGGCAACGCCAGACCTATGATCATCTTCGATACCTTCCGCAGATATATGGAGTATAAGGGCTACAAGGTAAACTACGTATCCAACTTTACGGATGTGGATGACAAGATCATCAAGGCCGCCAATGCAGAAGGCGTAGATAGCTCCGTTATCAGCGAGCGCTACATCAAGGAGTGCAAAAAGGATATGCAGGCCATGAACGTTCGGGAGGCAACCACCCATCCCAAGGCCACCTGCGAGATCGACGGTATGATCGCCATGATCTCTACTCTCATTGAAAAGGGACACGCCTACGTGGCAGCAGATGGTACGGTGTATTTCCGCACCAGAAGCTTTAATGAGTACGGCAAGCTGTCTCACAAGAACCTGGATGATCTGCAGTCCGGCGGAAGATCCCTTCTGGTAACAGGAGAGGATCAAAAGGAAGATCCTCTGGATTTCGTACTGTGGAAGCCGAAAAAAGAGGGAGAGCCTTACTGGGAGTCACCCTGGTGCCAGGGCCGCCCCGGCTGGCATATTGAGTGCTCCGTTATGAGTAAGCGGTATCTGGGAGATACCATCGACATCCATGCAGGTGGCGAGGATCTGATCTTCCCCCATCATGAGAATGAGATCGCCCAGTCCGAGGCGGCAAACGGCGTACCCTTCGCCCACTACTGGATGCACAATGCATTTTTGAACATCGATAACAAAAAAATGAGCAAGTCCCTGGGCAACTTCTTTACGGTGCGGGACATCAGCGAAAAGTATGATCTGCAGATCCTTCGCTTCTTCATGCTTTCGGCTCATTACAGAAGTCCTCTGAACTTCTCCGACTCTTTAATGGAGTCTGCAAAGAATTCTCTGGAGCGCATCACCAACTGTGTATCAGCTCTGTCCTTTGCCATTGAGAATAAGAGCGGCGAGCTGACTGAGGAGGAAAAGGCGCTTCTGGAGCAGGCCAAAGGCTATCAGACTGCCTTTGAGGAGGCCATGGAGGATGACTGCAATACGGCGGATGCCATCTCCAGCGTTTTTGAGCTTGTAAAATTCGCAAACCAGGCCCTGAAGGAAGAAAGAAGTGCAGCCTTTTACAAGGAGCTGAAGGAAAATATTCTGACCCTGTGCGACATTTTGGGTCTGATTGTAGAAAAGAAGGAAGAGCTGCTGGATGAGGAGATCGAAAACCTCATCGCTCAGCGTCAGCAGGCCAGAAAGGATAAGGACTTTGCAAAAGCAGACGAGATCCGTGACCTGTTGAAGGAAAAGGGCATCCTTCTGGAAGATACCAGAGAGGGCGTTAAGTGGAAAAGGGAGTCATGAACGCGGAGACTTTAAAACGCTATTTTGATCTGCCGGATCAGGATATCAGAACCTATTCGCCCCTGACCTTAGCCTTTTTGGGAGACAATGTCTTTGATCTTTTGATCCGCAGCATTTTAGTGCAGCAGGGCAACCGGTCTGCAAACAACCTGCACCGGGATAAGAGCAGGATCGTAAAGGCGGAGACCCAGGCAAAGATCCTGGATGCCATCCGGGAGGATCTGACTCCGGAGGAGGAGTCCGTCTGCAGGCGGGGACGCAATGCAAAATCCTACAGTATGCCCAAGCATGCTAAGATGTCGGACTATCGAAAGGCTACGGGGCTGGAGGCCTTGTACGGCTATCTGTACCTGCAGGGAGACAGTGAGCGGATCTTTTTTCTGACAAAAAAGGGACTGGGTGCCATAGGGTTATTGGATACGGCCGCCTCAGAGCATGGGGACACGGAAGAATAAGGATAATTACTATGAGATATGAAGAATCGGTAATAGAGGGCAGAAATGCGGTGCTGGAGGCCTTAAAGAGCGGCAGATCCATTGATCGGATCTTTGTGCTGGACGGCTGCCAGGACGGTCCTGTCAACACCATTAAAAGAGAAGCTAAAAAGCGGGATATCATGCTGCGCTTTGTGCAAAAGGAGCGTCTGGACCAGCTTTCCGAAAGCGGCAAGCACCAGGGGGTCATTGCCTATGTGGCAGCCTATGAATATGCCGAAGTGGAGGATCTGTTGCAGGCGGCAAGAGATGCGGGAGAGGATCCCTTTTTGCTGATCCTGGACGGCATCGAGGATCCCCATAACTTGGGAGCCATTATCCGAAGTGCCAATCAGGCGGGAGCCCATGGAGTCATCATTCCGAAGAACCGTGCGGTAGGACTGACGGCAACGGTGGCAAAGACCTCTGCGGGAGCTTTGAACTATACTCCGGTAGCCAGAGTTACCAATCTGGTGCGGTGTATGGAGGATCTGAAAAAGGAAGGTCTTTGGTTTGTCTGTGCGGATATGGACGGAGAAGTCATGTATCGGCAGAATCTGACGGGCCCCATCGGCCTTGTCATCGGTTCTGAGGGAGGCGGTGTAAGCCGTCTGGTAAAGGAAACCTGCGATCTGATGGCATCCATTCCCATGAAGGGACAGATCGATTCCCTGAATGCTTCCGTGGCAGCGGGAATCCTTTGCTATGAGATCGTAAGGCAGCGGGGCTTTGGTGCATAAAAGACGCTGCAAACGGGAGAGACTATGGGAAAAGACAAAAGCAGGGAGCAGACCGACGAGTCGCTTCTTTTGCAATACCGGGGAGGGGACAGAGCCGTTCTGGACGAACTCTTCGGCAGATATAAGGATATGGTCAGGATCAAGGCCAAAAGCATGTTTATTCTGGGTGGAGATAATGACGATCTCATCCAGGAGGGCATGATCGGGCTGCTGAAGGCAGTTCGGGACTATGACGCCTCTCAGGGGGCCTCTTTTCACAGCTTCGCGGAGCTTTGCGTCTCCCGCCAGATCTATACGGCGGTACAGGCGGCAAACCGTAAAAAGCATTCCCCTTTGAATCACTATGTATCCATCTACCAAAACCGGGAGAATGAGCCGGGAGGAGGAGAGGATCTGCTTTCGGTGCTGGAGGCTTCGGAAAGCTTTGATCCGGAAAAGCTACTCATTGACCGGGAAAACGTATCAAGGATCTACCGGGTCATCGATCAGCTGCTAAGTCCCCTGGAAAAGCAGGTGCTGGATTTGAAGCTTACGGGAATGAACTATACACAGATCGCAGCGGTTTTGGAGAGAGAGCCCAAATCCATTGATAACGCCATCGGCAGGATCAAGAAAAAACTGGGGGAAAAGTTGTTGTAAAGACCTGCCGCCGTCTTGACGCAGGCAATAGAGTTGTATTAAAATAGTAATGTTCTTTTTGAAAGAGACAGACAGTACGGGAGGAGAGAAAAAATGGACAGACTGGATCCGGCGACTTTGCGCCTGAGAGAGAAGATCTATAAGGAGTTAAAGGTCACTTTCTTAAGCATTGAGAATCAGATTAAGGAGATCGAGGAAAATAAACGGGAATATGAGATGAAATGTGATCTCTATGGGCAGTGCCTTTCCGAGAAGCTTTTAAGCGACGGAAGCGATATTGTCAAGGAGCACCTGTCAGAAGCAAAGGCTGAGATGGAGGCTTGCGACCGGGAACTTGAAAAGCTGAAAATGCAAAGAGAAGCATACCGGATCGAGATCGAGATCTTTGATGCGAATATGAGATAAGAAAAAGTAAAAAGCCCGCAAACCAAGGTTTACGGGCTTTTAAAAAAGAAAGAGCTGCTAACCAGACTCGAACTGGTGACCTCATCCTTACCAAGGATGCGCACTACCGCCTGTGCTATAGCAGCAACTTTCGGCTGTTTTCCAGCCACGAATGCTATTGTATCAGAGTATTGTGTGTTTGTCAAACATAAAATTACAAAAAGGTTCACTTGTTTATGGATACGAAAGAGCAGTTTAAAGAACTGATCGAACAAAACGAGAAAAAAGTCAATACCATATTGAGCAGGGGCAATCTTGCCTTCCTGATCCTTTGCCCTGTGATCATTCTTGTAACCCTGTCGGGAGTCTTGGTGATCCCCAGGGAGCAGATGGTGGGTGTTGTGACCATTTTGGCCCTTCTGGCCTTTGTTCCGGCCATTGTCTGCTCCAGAGTCTATCACGAAGCCACTGCCAGAGTCGTTGTTTTGACGGCTATGGAGGTGACGGTGTGTATCCTGGGCCTCAATCCCATCTTCAGCGTGAGTATGCTGTATCTTCTGGTTCCTCTTGTGAGCCTTATGTATCTGAAAAAAGATGTATTTCTGGCAGTGGCAAGGAACTGCTTCTTTGCCATGCTTATTACGGAGCTTCTCAAATTCCTGGACGTGATCCGTAACAATGAAGAAGTGACTCTGGGAAGCGTTTACAGACATAGCTATGAGAACCTGATCCCGGTGGTCTTCGGATATGTGCTGGTTATGCTGGTAATGTACTTTTTATACGGCTGGATCTATTCCCTCATGCTTTTGGTACTGAACATTGAAAAAGAGGAGCAGCCGGTAGTGCGGCCCGTGGCAGAACCTGAAGACAAGGAATCAGAGAATATTACCTACAATGTAAAGGGGCTGTTCCTTTCCATCAATCAGACGGTACAGGGGCTGATCCGAGGAAAAGACAAGACCCTGGCAGTAAATGTGGATTACAACCTTCCGGCGGCTCTTAAGGGCAATCCCGAACAGATCAAGCTGGCCATTGTCAGCATCCTTTCGGACTTTTTGCAGTTTACTAAGGAGGGAACCGTTACCTTAAGTGTTACCTATGAAAAGGGCATCGTTCCCAGAAAGGGTCAGAATATTACCATCATCTGCCGGATCCTCTGTTCCGAGGATCTGACGGAAAATGTGCGGGAAGGCATTACCATGGGCCTTGCCCTGGCAAAGAACGTCATCGGAAAGATGGGGGGCGTGATTTTGGACAAGTCCTTTGGAACCACCTTGACCCAGACCTGCTATACCGTATCCTTCCTGCAGGAGGTTGCAGAGGAGGAGACCCTGGGTATGCTCAAGCAGAAGAACCGGGATGAGCAGGAGGCCCTGATCTCCATTTCCAGAAAGCGTGAGCAGAACCTGCTGCAGGGAAGAGAAGTAAAGGCACTGATCGTGGATGACAGCAAGGAAAACATTCGTCTTGTCAGCGCCATCCTGAAATCCTTCGGGGTGAAGTCCCAGGGCGTGACCTCCGGACAGGAAGCCATTGAAAGACTCTACTCTAAGGGGATAGATTTTGTTATCATCGATCATATGATGCCGGGTAAGAGCGGAATTCAGACGGCAAAGGAGATCAGGCAGATCGACGAGCCTTATTTCGAACTGCTGCCTTTGATGGTTATGTCTTCCAATATTACCGACGAATTCAGACAGATCTTTGCGGAAGCCGGATTTGCCGAGATCATTTCGAAACCCATCAAAGAGGAGGAACTCAGACTTGCGATCTCAAGAATCTACCTTTCCTAAAAAGATCACGCTGATACAGGCGCTTACGGCTGCGGCTGCAGCCGTTTTTTCTATGTTTGCCCTTCTTTACAGCCTTTCGGATGTCTTTTACGGGCAAAAAGCGCATTTTTCCCAGCTTATCAGCTCCGTAACCATTTGGAGAGGCTATCCGAAGCAGGTGGATCTTACCATCGTCCATGCCCTGCTTATCGGACTTCCGATTTTGTTTGTGCTGTTTTTGCTGCTGGAATGGTTCTGGATGGAAAAGGTGCCGGACGGAAAGAAGAGCGGGATCTGTTTTCTGTCCGCCTACTTTGCGGCCCTTTGGATGATCTTTGCAGATAAGCCCGTGGGGCAGGAATATGTGTTTTTGGTAATCTTTCTGGCAATGGCCTACAGCATTTGCCCATCAGAGCACTATATGGAGCTGGTGGCCCAGGTGCTTTTAATGGCGGCGGCCTTTGCGGCTTTGTTTGTCATTGCCAATGTAAGAATCCGGGAAGCGGGACTCATCTGGGGCGTCTTCGGACAGATGGCCCTGGGGATCTTCGGATTCATGATGGTCTTTGCGGCCTTTTTGGCGAAAACCAAAGAGGGCAGAGGGATGGTGGCAACTCTTGCATCCTTCGCACCCTTTGTCATTGCCCTGTCACCCCTTGGAATGTTCCGGTTCTGGTACGTTTATAAGGCTGCTGAAGGCATGGACTATATGCCCCTTTTTGCCTCAGGCAGATGGAAATGGCTTTGCGTGCTTATGGCGGTATTGGGAGTGGCCTATCTTGCTTTTCGCAGAAAACAGGGGATCAAAGGACCGGACTATGCAGGAGTGCTGCCGGCCCTTGTAATGCTTCGCATCTATTCCCTTCCGGAAGGAGTTATGAGCATTGACTACTTCCACAACGGAGAGATCCTTTTGCCTATGCAGCAGCTTCTGTCCTTCGGAAAGCTCCCTTACAGGGATCTTATCCCCATTCACGGCTTTTGCGACTATTACTACGGAGTCATTAACTTTTTGTTTTTTGACAATACCTATCTGTCCTTAAATGCAGCCAAGTGTCTGGGAGATCTGTTTATGGGGCTGTTTTATGCGGGGCTTCTGTATGTGGTTTTGAAAAAGAGACTGCCCAAGGAGACGGCAGGGCCTTTGAGCCTGCTTTTGATCTGGCTGGTGTTGCCCTATCTGATCTCGGCGGGCATGCGCTATGTCTTTTTGTTTGCCCTGTTTCTGGTATGCTTTTGCATGGATTATGAAAGCGGCCTTACCTTTTGTCTTCGCTGGCTTTGCTTTTCCATTCTGGCCATTGCCTGGAATCCCTCCATCGGCGGAGCGGGAGCCATGGCCTTTTGTCCCCTTGCCCTGTACCGGTTTGTAAAGGGAGGTGGAAAAGAGCTTATGGGAGCCTTTGTAGGTAAGGAGAAAAAGACCCTTCTTAGTCTTGGGGCACACCTTTTGCTGGGGATCTGCTTTATCCCCATTTTTCTGGGCATCGTCTCCTATCTGGCGGACAATGCAGCCACTACGGTGGAGGCCAACGGAATGGAGATGATCACGGATCTGAAGAAGGCAGCCTCCTATTTCGTACCGGGGCTTGTGGGAGAGCAGGGAGCCTTTTTCATGATGGCCTTTGCAGGACTGTTTGTGCTGCTGATCCTGTGCTTTGGAGCCCTGAAAAAAGAAGAGGGCATGAGGGGAAGATTCTTTGTGCTGTTGATCTTTTTCTATGTCATTGCAGAGTATTCCTATGTGCGCTTTGATGAAGGTCTTCGCACCACAGTGCTTGGAGCCTTCGGACTGTTGCTGCTGGTGCTGTTGTATATGGGACAGGAGAAGGAAAAAAAGGGCATAGGCTATGCAGCCCTGTTGCTGCTGTTGTGGCTTGTGGCGCCGGCACCCTTTCTGTCGGCAAGCGAAAATGAGATTATGGGAAAGATCCCGGAAAGCACCACCCTTACAGTAATGGGAAAAGAGACCCAAGATCCCATTGTATATCTGCAGGGAGAAAGTGCCGATCTGCCGGACCTGGGGACGGGCTTTTTGTCCGCAAACGCTTTGCAAAACCTGCAAAATATCAAGACGGTAATGGATGGCTGCGGAGAAGAGGTTTTGGACCTTACCAATGCAGTGGCCTATGAGGTGATTTTTGACAAGGCCCTTGTGATGCCCTATACCTCGGCCTACAACATCTCCAACAACCGGATGCAGAAAAACGCCATTGCCCTTTTGGAGGAGAAGAAGCCGGGTTATATTTTGATCGCACCGGGCATTACCTTTGATGAGGCGCCTATGTCTCTGCGGTGCATCTTTTTATACCAAAAGATCCGGCGGATGGGGTATCGCCCTTACAAATACGAAAACGTGATCTATATGGTCCGCAGTGATCTGGAAAACCCCGTGCCGGGGTCCGAAGACGGACAGGAGGCCTTTGCCCAGGCTATGCACAAAACGGATCTGGGCTTTTTGCCTTCGGTTTGGGGAAGCTCCATGGCAGAGCCGGGAATTGCACAGATGCTTTCCTATAAGGAATTATCCTACCGCCTGGAAAAAACGGATACCGGCATCCGGATCCTCTTTGACAGTCCCGTTAGCCCGGAAGCCTTTGACATGCTTCGTCTCAATCGTAAGGCAGAGACGCCCAAGGAGCAGGGGGCAGCGGAGCAGATGGCAGATGCAGAGGAAAAAGAGCAGGAGCTTACCATGACCATCCTGACAGAGGAAAAGGACGGGGGAGCTTTACAGGAAGAAAAGACAGAACCGGAGACGGAAACAGAAAATGAGGGCATAAAGTGGAAGTGGAAGGCAGGAGAGAAAATGCTGCTGCCCCTTTGCACCAGCCCCTATTATACAGATGCACAGGGTATCTTGGGCTTTGAGATCGAGGGACCTGTGGAGATGGAATCCGCAGAGTTTTACGGATTACAAATGCAAGAACAGTAAAGGAAGTGAAGTATGGTCAGTATCATTTTGAGTAAACTGGGAGCGTATAAGAAGGCATCCATATTAACGCCTCTTTCCATGATCCTGGAGGTGGCTATGGAAATGGTGATCCCTCTGATGATGTCCTCCATCATAGACAGAGGCGTCAATATGGGGGATCTGGCCCATATCTATAAGATGGGTGCTCTCATGGTGATCGCAGCGGCTATCGGCCTTCTGGGAGGTCTTTTAGGCGGAAAGTACGGCGCCGAGGCCAGCGCGGGACTTGCCAGGAACCTTCGAAAGAGCATGTATGAAAAGATCCAGACCTTTTCCTTTTCCAACATCGATAAGTTCTCTACCCCGGGTCTCATTACCCGTATGACAACGGATGTCACCAACATCCAGAACGCTTATCAGATGATCCTTCGGATGTGTGTCAGGGCTCTTATCTCCTTGCTGGTGGCCATGTGCATGTCGGTTTACATAAGTCCCAGAATCTCTCTGATCTTTTTCGGAGCGGTGATCTTTTTAACAACGGTATTTTCCTTTATGATCCGGCTGGCTCACAAGTACTTTACGGCAGTTTTTTCCAAATACGACGATCTGAATGAGAGCGTCCAGGAAAACATTTCCGCCATTCGTGTGGTAAAGGCCTTCGTCCGTGAGGACTATGAAAAGGAGCGCTTTGCAAAGGCCAACCAGAACATTTACAACATGCTGGTAAAGGCTGAGAATGTAGTGGTTTCCAACATGCCCATCATGATGATGACCATCTATGCCTGCATCCTTCTCATTTCCTGGAACGGCGCCCATATGATCGTGGCAGGGGATCTGACAACGGGAGAGCTTATGAGTCTGTTTTCCTACTGTATGAACATTCTCTTTTCCCTGATGATGCTTTCCGTCAGCTTCGTTATGATCACCATGTCCAGTGCTTCCGCAAAGAGAATTTCCGAGGTGCTGTCGGAGGAAACGGATCTAAAGAATCCGGAAAACCCCGTGATGCAGGTGGCAGACGGCAGCATCGTATTTGACAAGGTATCCTTCCGCTATCAGAAGACCAGTGAAAAGCCGGTATTGGAGGACATCAGCCTTTCCATCAGATCCGGGGAAACCATTGGTGTCATCGGTGCAACAGGATCCTCCAAAACATCCCTGACGAACCTTATCAGCAGGATCTATGATGTGAGCGAAGGATCTGTACAGGTAGGGGGCCTGGATGTAAGAAAGTATGATCTGGAGGTTCTCAGGAATTCCGTGGCAGTGGTGCTGCAAAAGAACGTGCTCTTTTCCGGCACCATTCTGGATAACCTCAGGTGGGGAAAAGAGGATGCCACCTTGGAGGAGTGCAAGCATGTATGCCAGCTGGCCCAGGCGGATGAGTTTATCTCAGCCTTCCCCAAGGGGTATGAGACCTATATCGAGCAGGGAGGCAGCAATGTATCCGGGGGACAGAAGCAAAGGCTTTGTATTGCAAGAGCCCTTTTGAAGGAGCCTAAGGTGCTGATCCTGGATGATTCCACCTCGGCGGTGGATACCGCAACGGATGCCAGGATCAGAAAGGCCTTTCGGGAAAGCCTTCCCGATACCACCAAGCTGATCATTGCCCAGAGGATCTCTTCCGTACAGGATGCGGACCGGATCCTGGTTTTGGAAAACGGACAGATCAGCGGCTTTGACAGCCACGAAAACCTGCTTTTAAGCAATGAGATCTACCGTGATATCTACCAGTCCCAGACTGGGAATGGGGGGGACTTTGATGAGTGAGGGTCGTAATGCAACGTGCACAGCAAGCTCGCTTGCATGGGCACGATTGCATTAACGACCCGGTGAAACATGAGTAAAGAAGTGAGACGAGCGAAGCGAGTTGAGCGATTTACGAATGTTTCGCAGGATTGCGGGAGCGAGAGCGAAGCGAACGCGGAGCAATCCGTAGCTCATCAAATTAAAATTATTTTTTTAGGAGAAATACTATGGCAGAACAGAGAAATGCCCCGAAGGTTGTAAAAGGACCGGGGGGAAGAAGAAATATGCCGCCGGGGATGAAGCCTTCGGTGGAAAATCCCGGAAAGGTAATGAAGCGGCTGTTTTCCTATGTGGCAAAGGACTACGGCGTGGTCTTTTTGATCGTGCTGGCCTGTATTGTCATAAGTGTTCTGGCCAACGCCCAGGGAACCATGTTCATGCAGACCTTGATCGATCAGTATATCACCCCCATGATAGGACAAAAGAACCCTGACTTTGGCCCCCTTTTGAAGGCCATGTCCAGAGTGGTGATCTTTTACGCCATCGGTGTAACGGCAGCCTTTACCCAGAACCGGATCATGGTAAAGGTCACCCAGGGAACCATGAAGAACCTTCGAAAAGAGCTCTTCGACCATATGGAGACCCTTCCCATTAAGTACTTTGATACCCATGCTCACGGCGATATCATGTCCATCTACACCAACGATATCGAT
>JAEEKV010000326.1 GCA_016282595.1 Lachnospiraceae bacterium | reverse complement strand
GGATAAAGCTGCCGCCCGGTCATCGTCAGATCCCCGGCAACCAGAGCCTTATCGCCCACTGCTTCTTTGGAAAGCTTTACAAGCTGCCTGTTGATCTCAGACAGCCTTCCTTCCAGACCATACTCAGCCAGCTTAATCCGGTTGCCCGTAAAGGTGGGGGCATATACAATATTGGTTCCCGCCTCCACAAAGCTTTGCTGTAACTCTTTCAGGGTATGGGGATGCTCTAGAATCCACTCCTCGGGACAGACTCCCGTAGGCATTCCCGCCTTTTGAAGATTGGAGCCGGTGGCTCCGTCCAGTATAATAATGTTAGCATCTGCTAACTTTTTAAATTCATGCTTTGTCATAAAACTCCCTCATGTTCCTCATGCTTTCTTTTTTCTGTTTTCAATCATTATACTCAGCCAGCCTCAAAATTCATAAAAGCATCTGTCCTCCCGGAAAATCTCTGCCATATCCGTCATTTCCCGATACGACAGTAATGCATCAGTCGTATTTTACTTTCCTTGTATCTGTTTGTTTATTCTTCCATTTCAGAAGGATCTGAATTTTTTTCCCTTTGGTAAAACGCTTCAGGCGGCTTTTGGGGATCACCAGCGTTTTTCCGTTTGCTTTCAAAGTATAGCTTTTGTACTTGGTCTTTCCGCTTTTTGTTTTGTATTTCTGCCGCAGCACAAGCTTCAGCCTGCCGGTCTTTGGCAGATTTTTCAGGGTGACGGTGATCTTGTTTTTGGTCTTCTTCACAGACCTGATCTGCGGTTTTTTCTCTGTTGCAGTTTCCTGCGAAGCTCCACTCTTCTGATCCGAATCCGATTCAGACGCCCTGTCAACGGAATCTGCGATTGTCTGCTGACTCTGACAGTTCACGCCAGGCTGCTTCTCCAGCCCCAGATCAGTCACAGCTGTATTTTGAGAGCTCTGGCCGTTCCGGGTCTTTGTATCCGGATCATTCATGGGAGCATTCCCTGTATCATTATTGCTGACACTGCCTGTGCCTGCATCATTTCCGCTGACACTGTATCTTGCATCCATAGTCTCGATCAGCGGCAGATAATTGGTAAATGACAGCTTCGGAAAAGAAAACTCATGATCTTGCTGCCGATAGGTAATGCTCTGATCCATCAGCGATAAAAAGGTCTCTTTGAGCTCTTCCCCTTTGCAGCCGGGCCCCATGATCTGCTTTAAGATCGCAACAGCCCCCGATACATAGGCTGTTGAAAAGGAAGTGCCGCTGACATTTACGAATCTGTCTTGTTTTGTAACGGTTAAGACCATTTCTCCCGGGGCGACCAGATCATACTTTCTTGGCGCTGTCAGGCTCTGATCCCAGTTGGAAAAAGAAGCCAGTTCTCCTGCGCTGTTATAACTCATAACTCCGATACAGCAGTCCCAGCTGGCAGGATAGGCATCCTTTTGCGAAATACCGGAAAAAGTAATATCCCCCTTGGTAACATATTCCTCATTCCCGGCTGCGGCCACGATCACACAGGATTTGGAGGCCTCATATATAGCCTCTTTAATGGAATCATATTCCCGGAAGGATGCAAAGGACATATTGATCACATCTGCACCGTTATCCACGGCATAGTGGATACCCTCTACGATAGACTTTTCATCAAAATTTCTGTCCTGACTGATCTTGATGGGCATGATCCTGGCTCCCGGAGCAATCCCGGTTCCGTTTTCTCCGGCCTGCATACCAATGATTCCGGCTATCTGAGTACCGTGTCCGTCACTGTCCGACAGATAGGCATAACTATTGGCAATATTCAATCCGTAAATATCGTCCACATAACCGTTGCCGTCATCATCTATGCCCTCTTCTCCGGCAAGCTCCGCCTCATTACACCATCTGTTGTCATTCAGGACCGTCTGTGTCTGTGCAAGACCTGTATCCAGGATCGCTATCACTGTCCCCTCTCCGGGTTTCAGTCCTTTTTCATGCAAAGCCTCCCAGAGCGGCGTCAGTCGCATCATCTGATAGTACCCGCTCTGCTCAGCTCTTACGGGATATACTGTATCCATACTGTATACAGTCAGCTCAGGCAAAACCAGGGAGAAAAACACCACAAAAACCAGAAGCGGCATAAGCCACTTCCGGTTTCGATATTGTTTTCTGCAATTGATTTTTCTTTTACATATCTTCATGTTGCCAGACTAAGCATCATTTTGAAAATCTGCCGGCCGAACCCGGATCCATCGCCTCCGGATCTTCTGTTTGGGCATTTCCGATCGTACCGCCCGTTACATTTTCCACTTCATCCAGACTCAGCTCCTGCATAGTCTGATCCTGCTGTTGCAGCTTTTTGTTTTTGTCTGTCATTTTAACTCCTCCTCTTGTAGTGTTGATCATTCTGTCAGTTATCCTTTGATCTTCATGGTTGCCTTTTTAAAGCCAACCTTCTTTTTCAGCAGCTTCCTAATCGCTGTTTTTCTCTTTTTCTTACCGTAAAGTTTAAATACAGCAGTCTTCTTGATATTCTTAAAAGCATTCTTACCGATCTTCTTCAGGCTCTGACACTTGATCTTAACGGTCTTTAGCTTTTTACATCCCATAAAGGCATTCTTGCCGATCTTTTTCACATTCTTGCCGATGGTTATCTTGGTCAGATACTTTCGGTTTTTAAATGCATCGGCACTGATCTCGGTTACCTTGTAGGTCTTACCGTCAGATCCCTTGATCGTCGCCGGAACGGTCTCGGATTTGGCCTTTTTATCGGCCTTTGCTGCACCTTCGATACCCTTGTAGCTCACAGTATCAGCACCGATAACCACATAAGCTGCCGTCTGTTTACTGTCAGTGATCACATCTCCGATCTTGGTCGTTGCCGTCTGGCTTTGCGCTGTATCACCTGACTGACTCTTTCCGGCATTGTCACTTCCTGCTGACGGTGTGACAGCCGGAGCCGAAGGCTTGGTCTCAGGTGTGGCAGGCTTGGTCTCTTTATCGGCTCCTGTCACTTCCACTGTGATCTCCTTGGTCAGAACAGCGCTTTCAACAACAGACGGATAAATATCCCGTTCCTTTCCAAGAGACGGATTGCCAAAGATACCATCCTCCAGCTTGCCGTCATTATTCCTGGCTTCAAAGGTGTTGTTGATGGGGTATACCACTACCTTCACCTTGGCCGAGCCGTTCTTCAGAGCTGTCAGTCTGCCATCCTTCTCAACCGAGATCACATCATCATCCTCTGTCTCAAAGCGGTATTGCAATCTCTCCCAGCCGCTAAGCTGCTCTCCGAATTCAGCCGTAGTATCTTCCACATCCAATACCGGAGTCAGCAGTGTGCTCTCGCCGGCTTTCACCTTGACCCGATCCGACTCAGCCCCCTTTACGCTGATACTCCTGACTATGGAAACCGCCTCCATCTGGAACGGATCAGACTCTCTGGTAACCGTTACGCTGTCTTGCGCATCAGATGTCTTCACATAAATAACGGCATTCTCAGATACTGCCCCCGCTTTATTTTCCCGGACCGTAAAGTCCCTGGCAGAATCCAGCGTTACTCTCTGTGAAATTTCGGCAGTTTCTCCCGGCAGGATATCTTCATGCTCTGCCATAACATTTTTGCCGCCTGCTTCGGTACCGATCTCCACCTTGCCTGCAGGTACTTTTTTACTGCCACGGTTTACCAGCTTTGCGCTGACAAGATATTCATTTCTCACATCCGTCTGTTCTGCCGTGATCTCTTCGGGGATCACATTGCAAACCAGTTCTCTGGTAACCTTCTCCTCGGCCAGCACTTCACCGCTTGGATTCTTGAGCGTGATCATAAACTCAGCTGCCTCAGCGTCCTCTGGAATATTCAGCTCACAGAAATATCTGTTTCTGCTGCCGCCGATCATGGGTGCGATGGTGGCCTTGGTCACATTGATCTGACGCACAGTGTGCCCTGTAGTCACGCTCTCTGCTTCGGGATCTCCCGTTTCCTCCAACTGACCAAGCAGTACACTTTCCGTCTCACCGTCAGCGCCTACTGCCTCTGCTGTCAGTGTCAGCTTCTGTGTGGTCTCCACACTGTCATTGAGCACCTCAAAGCTGGCTCTTGCGCTGCTGCCCGCTACAGGTCTGTCGATAAAGCCGGCCTCCTTGATCTTGACATAACCCTTAGGATCGATCTTGAAGGAAACGGGCACTGCATTTGCCTCATCCTTCTCATAGAAAGGAATATAAGTTGCTTCGTTTGCTTTTTCCAGTTCCTTCTCATCTGCACTCAGGCTCTTATTATGCTCATCAATCCTGGCATTGAACTCTTCCAGACTCACAGGTGTGCTGGGCGCCTTATAAGCCAGACCGATCATCTTGTCATCCTGTACCATAAAGTCAATGTCACTGTAGTTGGCTCCTACCGTACTCGTTACCTTGACAGGCTCTGTCATCTCGCCGCCAGCAATATCATATCTGGCAACATAGAGCTGCTGATCCGAAATGTAATTGGCAGCATCCTGTGCCTCTGAGCTGTCCTTGTCGATTCCCTCTGCCAGCTGGCTGCCGCCCTGGGTCCACAGGAAGTATACATAGTCTCCGGAAGCGTTGACCTTAAACTCTGAGATTTTGGCTTTCTCTTCCTGCTCTCCTGCATCATTTTCAGATACCGTAGCATTGTCAACAGGCGCACTTGTATCAGATCCGGTTACGGAAGCGACTTTAGCCCCTTCTACAAAGGTTGTTGTTGTACATGCTTTGAAAAGACCTGTTTCGTCATGGTCAGTCCTGATACTGTAGTAATGGATACCGCCTACTTCTTTGTCCTCCAACAGTGTCTCATAATTCCCAACCAGATCTGACATATCCATTCCTACAATATCTCCGTTGTGGATCCAGGTAAGGTATGTCCTGTAGGCAGTTGTTTGGCCTGCCTGATAAGGAACCCGGACAAAGGATACGTCCTGATCCTCCAGATCGTCTCCGGTGATCATGATCGGATACTTGAACCTGTCTGACTGAAAATCATAGATCTGCATCATGATCTCGCGATCCCTGACCGTGCTCAGGCTTCCATCCATATCCATGGTATAGGCAAAAGCACCCAGATCATTGAAGCTCATGGCATCACTGTCCGTGATCACGGCCTTATTTCTCTGCGCTTTTGTAAGAGCTGTGTGCACGGGTTCGCTTTCCAGGTATCCACCTGGTTTTTGTTTTTCCTGAATGGATACCACCGGCAGGAATTCAAAGAATCTCTGACCGTAAAAACCATTTTGATAATACTCAAATTCCTGATCGGCAATGTTTTCGGAAACCGATCCAAAGCCGCTCTTGATGGTTTCTGTCTCTTCATCATTGTACGTCTGTTTCCAGGTGCCGGTAGCAAAATCATAGGTCATTGCCGACATCAGGGTGATATTCGGGAAAAATACATCACCCAGCACCTCTTCCTGTGCACCGGACTTGGCATATTCCTTTTTCTGATAGTATACGATCAGCCTGTCATCATTGTAGGATACATTGGCGCATACATCTGCAGTCACATCACTGTAATCCCTGTTCATCGGCGACATGCCGCCAATAGAGGTCAGATCTGTGGATCTGGTGATCTCTTTTATGGTGGTCTTATTCAGAACACCGCTGTTATCCAGGAATGCACAGTGCAGATTCAGGGAGTTCTGACGATCCACCTTGTCAACCGAATCATCAAACACTTTATCCGCTGCGGACCAGATGATCACAGCCCCCTTATCACCGAGGGAATAGATCCTGGGCTCCTGATCCAGCTTGCCGTCATCCTCGACAAGCTGCGGTGCAGACCAGCTTCCGCCGTTGTAAACCGTATAATATACAGCCGCTGCGTTTTGGGCGCTGCGTTTGGGACTCTCCATCATATAAGTACCCATATCCGGGTTCAGGAATACTGCCGCATATCTGCCGCCACCCAGATCTGCCATATCAAAGCCCGGCAGATCGCCAATGTGGGCTGCAATGCTTTCCTCTGCATAGCCGTTAGGGCTCTCATCCAGAGCCTTGGCGCTGATCGCACCCTCCTTCCAGCGAGCGCCGCCGTTTAAGTAGCTGTAATCCTTGGCTTTCAGCACATCTGCACTCTCATACAGGAAGGTCTCTCCCTCCGGCAGCAGGCTGCTTGCGCCCTTTTCACCAAAAAGATCAAAATCCTTGCTTGCAAAGGTCCAGGGACCTGCTTCAATACCGATCACAGTAGCTGTCAGGGAAGCAGACAACGTTGCCGTACCGTAATCAGACTTTTCATCCGTGTAGAACTGCATATCAAAATCACAACGACCGCTCAGATCGACAGACAGACCGGTAATGGATATGCCGCCTGTGATCTGAATAAACGGCTGCAGCCGGAAGCTTCCGTAGGCATCAAAGGAACGGTCATTATCATTCATATTGACATCAAAGAGGTTGTAGATCGTGCCTTCGTCATTGTCCATCGTCTGCAGATAATATTTCTTTCTCAGCTCCTCACTGATATCCTGTCTCTCAACAACCACAAAGGAGGCAGAACCATCGCCGCCCAGATCAAATCCCATGGAGATGGTCACTCCGATCGGCGTACAGTAGGAAACCTTGACGCCGAAACCACCGGATACCTTGGCTGTCATGACCATTCCCTTCAGGTAATAGTCATATCCGTCATTTCCGAAGGTAATGGCAAAGGAAAAGCCCAGATCCATCGTGGCCTTTGCAGCCAGCTTCGGCTTTTCTTTTTTCGGTTCATTTGCATCCTTGACGCCATCCTCATAGGATTTCTTCTTTTTATCCAGATCGTCTGTCAGCTCCTTCATTTCTTTATTCAGTTTATCCAGCTTTTCTTTGTCTGCCGAAGTCATCTCCGACTTATCGGCAAACTTTTCGTATTCCTTTTTCTTGTCTGCAAAAGCCTGCTCTGCCTCGGCCATTGCAACAGCCTTGTCTGTCAGGCCGTTTTTACTGCTCCAGTCAACCACCCCTTTATCGAAGCCTACCGTGATGACTCTGTCACCGTTACTCATTCTCTCCACATATTTACTGTTGGTGGAATTAAAGCTGCCGTTCCATCCCAGATTCAGGGCTGAGTTGATATTCCCCACCAGCTCGATAACAGATACTCTTCCGCCAAAGCCAAAGTTGTTGGCAATATCCAGATTGCCATAGTACTTGGAAAGGGTCATTCCCAGCTCTCTCTGCAGGTAGGTATGCCCCTGCTTGTCCGTAAAGGACACGCGAACACTTGTCCCGGGCTCCAGCATCAGCTTCTCGTCATTGGGTACAAATTCAAACCTGAAATCACCGCTGTTGGTATCACCGATCGGGGTTCCTTTTACTGTCTTGCCCGTGATCAGCTTACCCTTGGGGTCATAAAACTCCAGCTCCCCTTTTTCGATGATCTGGCCGGGATGTTCGGCGCGCATCTCGATCCGCACCTTGTCCGGTCCGTTTGCCACATCCGTAAAGGTTTTTGTTTTCTCATTCTTAGAAATGGTCTGCTGTTGAAAGCTGCCGTACTTCTTCGTTGCCTCATTATACTCGGCCACAAATACCTTGGCATTGCTGATATGCAGATCCTCATCCGTATCAATGGCGCAATCCTTGATATAATTGGGTGTCATCACAAAGGATGTGTTGATACTCCCCACTTCCCCGTAAACATTTACATTTACCAGATATTTCTGATCCATGGAAAACTGATGATCCACGATCTGAAAATATCCGTCATCTTCATAACCGGCAATTCCGCCATGGGTTGTGGTTGTTGTTTTTCCGTTGGCTGTGATATTGGCACCGTTGATCCCCTTTTCCTGATATTCGTTTGTCAGAATATGGCGATCCTTGAGATACAAATATCCATAGAGTGTCTTGGGATATTTGGAAACCTCCGGCTTTTGGGCAAAGGAATAATAGATGCGTCCGACTGCCATTTTGGCAGTATAGGGCAGTGCACTTCCCCTGACGGTTAAAAAGGATCTGTAACCATCCTGTTCCTCCGGGATCTTGTCTCCATCCTCGTCCGCATCCAGAGTACCATCCTTCCAACTGGTATCATAACCGCTTCTGGCTGATCCGATAATGGTATAGGTCTCGTTCATATTGACATTGGGAATGATGAAGCTGTCGCTGTCAGCCAGGCTCTTATCCAGAGAGGCCTTGTACAGGTTATTATCCGGATCCAGATATGCCACAGCGCCCTGTTTGGCTCTGTCAAGGCTCTTGGAGTCGGGATCCGGCATTACCTTGATCTGTGCGTTCGCATAATTCAGGTTTACCTTGTACTCCGTAGCACTCACATTTCCCAGTCCCGTGGTAAGGGAGGTCTTATCCGCATTATTGCTGTTTATATTACTGTTTACATAGCTGTTATCCGTAGCTTTGATTTGAATGGAATCCACAGAATAGCCCGTAGCCGGAGCCGCATTGATCCTGAGCGAATCCAGCTTGGTGATCTTCATTTTGCTGCCGTTATCATACCCTCTGAATTCCACCTTTTTTGGATCACTGCTTTCAAATGTCACCTCGGCCTCGACAGGCTTAAAGATGGGCACGATCACAAACAGATTTCCTGAATAGAGGTAGCTTTTATACTTTTTCACAAAATCGTAATCGATCTTGCCATTCATGAGCTCATCCGCCTTGGTGATCACCGTGCCGGTACCGGACTTTTTGAGTCCATACCCCTCCAGCCTGACCGTGTTGGAATTGAGTTGCACGCCTGTGGAGGTTTTATGATCCAGGAATCTGTATCCCAGATCGATCGTTTCCCAATACGCAGTGGTCTCTGTTTTGTCCGGATCACCATCAAAATAAGCCTCGCCCAGTCTGATCTTTTGCCCCTCTTCATAGGACTTATTTCCGCTGTATATCTTTTCTTTATAGGTCTGTGCATCATTGGCATTGTTGATGGTAAAATTCAGCGGCATCCTGTTCTGATAGTAATAAGCCTTTTGCGGTCCCGGATCAAAAGCTGCCTGATCATTGCCGTTGATCCCCCAGATCTCCGCATAGACATATACATCGCTCAGGGATTCCCATTCCGTCAGATCCGATTCACTTTTCCTTGTAAAGATCACATAATCATTTACTTCGTTCTTGCCATAGAACTCCTGGGTTTTTTCCAAAAGAACCTTGCCGGTGGAACGATCCTTGATTTGGACACGGGCTTTTTTATCATAGTAATACTCATAGCTGCTGCAGCCCTTTTTCATCTTTACGCCATAGAATCTCAGTCCAACGACGATTTCCTTTGCCAGCCTGAAATCATGTCCAAAGGAATGGGTATTGTAATCTTCCTTGGCATCTTTTCCCCGGATCCCGTCATCCTCGCCCTCACCCTCAGGCGATTCAATGAGCACACCGATAGCGCCGCTCTTATTCTGCGGCTCAGCGTCCTCACCCACAGGCGCAGTATCCCCATAGACGATCCTGGTCTGCCCACTGAGGGGTGCGGAGCCGCGGGCCAAAACAGTCACCTTGGCAGCATACTGCTCACTGACCTCTCCCCCCTCTTCGGGAATGATCCCTGCGTAAAAATGCGTATCCCGATCCTTCCTTGTCTGGATCGGCACTTCAAACTCCTTGGTGGTCTCTCCGGGAGCAAAGACGATCTCTTTATCGACAGTCTGATAATCCTCGTCTGCTATGGCATCAATGGCCTTGGTCCCCACATGAAGAACAGCGATCCTGTCCGTCCCCTGCGTTCTCAGGATATTCACTCTGGCCACATTCTCATTATTGTACACCGCAATCTGCTTGTTCTCGATCTCAAATACACTCTCAATGGTCTCTTCATTGTCCTTGATATTGACATAACCGTTGTATTCCGGACCGATCACACAGCCCTGTGCATCCAGCATGGCAAATAAAACCTGCTCCTGGGACTCGGATTTGGTATCATCCATTGTCTCAAAGCGGATCTCTTTTTTGTATTCTCCGGGAGCAAAGGTCAGCACCGTCTCCTGTCCGGGGGCCTGCCGGAAGGTATCGATCCCTTCCTTTTCTCCCTCGTCAACGGCCTCTTCCATTCCCTCGGGAAGCTGACCGGGATTGGTCTCCTTCCAATCATTCTCAGGTGCCTGTTCGTGTCTCTGCATCTCATAGGCCATGGCAAGAGAACTGCCGGAGGACTTGCCAAAGGTCTGCTCCATGGTCAACGGCTCAGTTACAGTCTCCTCTCCCTCAGCGCTCAGATTCTCGTCATCCTCTGTATTCTCCGCCGGCTCCTGATCTGCAGTATTGCTGCTGACGAAATTGGAGCTACGCGAAAAAGGCTCATCCAGCTCTCTTTCCAGGGTCTGCTGCTCCCCCACCTCTGCTCTTTGGTTCATCAGAGGTACAGAGTCCTCATTTTTCTCCAAAAGCTCTTTGTTCAGAGTGGAATGCACTGCCGTCAAAAGGTAATCCTCCTCATATACGGCAGACACATCAATGGTCTTGAAGGTAACGGATGCTTCCTTGTCCGTGTTACCCTGCCGGCAGATCAGAATGGAGACAGCATCTCCCTCTTCCACCTCAAGCTGCGTAGCCCAGAATCGAAACATACCATCCGGATACTCCTCGTCACTAACGCCGTTTCTCAGCTGTTCTTTCAGCTGCTCTTCATCCGTCTGTGTGGTCTGTGCCGCCGGCACCGGTATGGATGTGAGGGTCATACACCCGGCCAGCACAGCAGCCAGAACCTGCTTCACTCTTCTCTTTGCCATAGCTTTACTCCTTTACTTTTTGTTTCCTGTTTATTGCTATCCAAATGATACATCCCGCAAGCAACACCAGCATCCAGTACTGCCACATGGTAAGACCGGTATTGAAAAAGGATCGTTCATATTTGGAAGTATGGACTCTGAAAAATTCCCAAAACCCTTTGGTCAGGGCAAATAACATCCCGCCTATGGGATAGATATATCCCGGATGCTTCTCCCGGATCAGGCGGATCAATAACAGGCATGTAAGTACGATCAGCAATGATGTAAACGCATCCAATACCTGTACCGGAAAGGTCCGATAACCCAGATCCTCATTCCAGATTCCCGCAGCATAGGGATGTCCGTAGCAACAGCCATTAAAGGTACATCCAACCTTGATAAATGTCATCACAGAATAGACGCAGGGCGCTATATAATCCGAGAGCTTTTTAAAATCCTCCCTGAAGATCCTGCAATATGCCAGTAAAAACAGGGGCAGGAACACAGGTATCCCATAATTGCGAAGCAGCTCATTATCCGAGTAAGCGCCGCCGCTGGCCCATTTCAGCATCACCTGTTTCAAGAGCCCGGTCATCAGCGCTGACAAAAGGCCGAACACCAGTGTAAAGCCACTGTAAAAGCCTGCCTGCCGGATCGTAAAGCCAAATCTTTTTCTCAAGGCAAATAAAAACACCGGAACGCTGCCAAGGGCAATGCCGAAAAACAGGTTATAGGTTCTGATCTCCATCCCCAACATATGAAGCTGTGGTTTCATTCACTCATCCCCGGACTGCAAAAACGTCGATCCCAAGTCCCTCTTAACGCAACAAAAGCAGACAGAAGCATCTGTCTGCTATACATTATGTTCTGAATCCTTCTGAATCCACTCTGAGTTTTCGCATACATCCGTCAAATCCTTTCTCAAGATCATACACATCTCTCTCGTTTCCCCTGCAAGTGCTCTTAATTATAACAAATCTGAGCAGTCTCTGCAAGAAATATCCTGTTTTGGTTGCATTTTTCTGATGATTCGTATACATTACAAAAACGGAACTAAGCAATGGGCTAATCATCCAGTCTCTGGCGCCGGACCAGATCCGCAAAATAGCCCTTCTTTTCGATCAGCTCCTCGTAGGTTCCATCCTCTATAATGCTCCCGTCTCTGAGTACCACGATCCTGTCGCAATCGCGGATGGTGGAGAGTCTGTGGGCAATGACCACGCGGGTACATCCCATGGCCTTCAGTGCCTCGGAGACATGTCTTTGGGTCACATTATCCAGTGCCGAGGTCGCTTCATCAAAAAACAGAACCTTGGGCCCGGGCGCTACCGCTCTGGCGATCATGATCCTCTGTTTCTGGCCGCCGGAAATACCGCTGCCCCCCTCGGAAACAATGGTCTTCATTCCCATGGGCATCCGGCGGATATCCTCGGCGATCCCGGCGATCTCGGCCGCTTTCCATGCCTCCTGCAGTCCCAGATAAGGGGCAGAGATCAGGATATTGGAATAGATATCTCCCTGAAACAGGCTGCCGTTCTGCATCACCGTTCCGATCCTGCGCCGAAGGGACGCCGCGTCCAGATTTTTCAGATCCTTGCCGTCATAATAGACACTGCCTCTGTTGGTGGTTTCAAACCCCAAAAGGAGTCTGAGGAGTGTGGATTTGCCGCAGCCCGTCTCCCCGACAATGGCTACGTATTCTCCGGGCATGATCTTCAGAGACACATCATTGAGCACATAGGGACTGTCCTCGGAGTATCTGAAATACAAATGCTCTGCTTCGATCCTGCCTCTGAGTTCGGTCACGATCTCCTTGTCCCCGTTGTCCTCGGGTTCTGCCTTCAAAAAGGGTTTGATCTGTTCATACAACGGCCGGATGGTACCGATGGTCACAGCCGAACCTGTCAACTGGGTAAAGCACCCCGCCAGAATGCCGTAGGCCACCGTAAAGGCATAATAATCGGCAACCGTCGTACCGCTGGCGACGGCGAACAGATAGATGAGTACATTTCCCATGGCAAAAGCCCCTGTCACGACAGCCGGTGCCACCCGGATCAGCCTTGGCGGATTGAAGCGGATATCCGCCCACTTGGAATAGCGAGTCAGCCACTTGGCAAACATCCTGTTTTCCGCACCTGTGAGCCTGATCTTTTTCATACCGCTGATCATAGAAAACCCGATGGTGGACTCCGCATCCGCCGCCTTGACTTCCTGTCGGCCGATCCTGATCTGCATGACTGTGGCGATCAGAAACAAAATAAAGGTCACACCCAGCACCTGCACTGCAGCATAGCACAGCAGGGCATTGATCCGGTAAATCCGCGTCAGATACATCAGAGAAAAGAGGCTTGTCAGGCCGATATCCAGTGCCACATCCAGAAAGGCGGTACACATTTTGCCCATGGCCTCCTGTCTGGCGTGCAGCTCGCCCACGCTATACTGCTTGAAAAAGCCGGTGGGCAGGGAAATGATCCGCATCATCAGTGCGGTCTGCATGCCGCTTGCGATCCTGTTTTCCAGGCCGGCTCTCAGCAGGTTTTTGGCGGCTGTCAAAAGATACACCGAAGCCGCAATACAGATCAGGAATACAGCAATGCCGCGCAGTTGCCGAAAGTCCCCTTCGCGCACAACATATCCCAACAGATCTCCGGTTACGCGGGGCATCATCGTCCCCAGCCGCACCACAACCGCCGCCATCAGCACCATGGTCAGTATATTGCCGGTGGATACCAGAGAGATGCCGTATCTGAAGAGATCCCAGACTCCGATCACCTTCGAGGGTAGCGGCTTGTAAAAGCAATAGGCTTCTTCCCGAAAGAGGCGCTCTGACAGGTCATTGACCCGGCATTTTTTCCCGGTATTTTCGTCCACATAGTAATATTTTCCGCTTTTGACAGGGATCAGTGCCACCGGAATACCGTCTTTTTTCAAAAATGCCAAAATAGGCCCGGTGCTGTCTCTGTTCCATCCCTTTTCCAGACGAATCTGCCGGCGCATCATGCCATAGCGTCGCAGGCAGTAATCGAGCTGATCCTCCAGGCTCTCCAGATTGTCCGCAACAGGTACCGGATCAAGCCGGTAAAATTGCAGAATATCCCTGATCACATGCCTGTTGATCGCCCTTCGGTTCGTAAATCGGATTCTTTTATTTTCTTCCCGGATCACGGATGCGGCATCGGAAAAGGCCTCCCGCAGCATGACCTCCTCGTTTTCCATCCGTTCCCTGATCTGATCTTCCAGAACGTTCATTGGCTACCTCTAGTCATTTTCTACTAATTCCCTGTATTTGCCGCCCATAGCCATCAGCTGATCATGGGTGCCTCTCTCACACACCCTGCCCTGATCCAGCACCAGGATCTGGTCACAATCCCGAATCGTAGAGAGCCTGTGAGCGATGACAATACAGGTAATGCCTCTCTCGGAGATGGCGTGCATGATTCGCTCCTCTGTGGCAGCATCCAATGCACTGGTGGCCTCATCCATGATCAGCACCGTGGGATCCAGGGCAAGGGCTCTTGCAATCTCGATCTGCTGTCGCTGTCCGCCGGAGAGCTGTCCGCCGCCGCTGACGAGCATATGTCTGTAGCCGCCGGGCAGCCGTCTGATCTCGTCATGGATATCCGCATCCCTGGCTGCCATGATCATCTCAAAATCCTGTATGGAGGAATCAAACATCTTGATATTGGCAGCAACGGTATCATCAAAGAGTATGATATCCTGATCCACTACTGCCACAGAGGACGTCATCACCTCATGCAAATAGTGCTCACGAGGCTTGCCGTCAAAAAGGATCTGACCACTCCAGGGCTGATACAGTCCCGATACCAGAGCAGATATCGTGGATTTGCCGCTTCCGGAGGCTCCTACCAGCGCTATCTTGTCGCCGGGTCTGATATGAACGGAAAAATCCTCGATCAGGGCCGGTGCCAGCGTCGAATACCCAAAGGTGACATGCGATAGCTCAATCTCCCCCCTCAGCTTTCTGAACTGCTCTTCCTGCTGCCCTGCTGCCTGCAGTTCCTGATCTCGGAGAGAATGGGCAGAAAGAATAGGATCCTCTTCATAGGCCATCACATCATCGACACGTTCCATCCGGGTACGCATCTCCTGAATAGCCTGTCCTGCCCGTACCATATCCATGGCAGGTGCCGCAAACTGGCTGAGGAACCCCTGAAACATATACAGAGCGCCCACAGTCATATGCCCCTGCATCACTAGCCGCACGCCCAGACAGAGCACTATGCTGTTGGCGATGGTGACCAGCAGGTTGGGCAGCTGTCCGAGGTACTGTTCCATGTAATCACTTTTGACCTTTTGATCATTGACGACAGCCAGAGTGCCTGCCCATTTTTGAAAGAACCCGTTTTCGGCTCCGGCACTTTTGATGGTCTCGATCATCTGAATACCGGTGACGGTGGTTCCCGCCAGCTTGCCTTCATCGCGCATCCTGACTCTGGCAAAACGGATCCGTTTTTGGGAAATGACATAAGAGAGCCTGACATTGAGCACCAGCGCCGTCAGCCCCACGACAGACAACGTCATGCTCTGGCGGAGCATCAGCACGAGGTAAAATGCCATCATGACCGTATTCAGCAAAAGAGGCGCAAACACCGTCAGCAGAGTCTCTGCGATGGAAGCATTCAGATTCAGGCGCATCTGAATATCTCCGGCCAGACGCTGCTGAAAAAACTGCATCGGCAGCCGCAGCACTTTCCACATGTAGCCGGTGGCTCCGGTCAGGGCCATCTTACTGCTGATCCTGTAGGAATAGATGGCTCTCTGCCATCCCACCACCGTCTGGAACAAGGCACAGGCAAACACCGCAATCATCAGATAGGAGACCCATTTCAAATTTACATAGCTCAATACCCTGTCAATATAGATCCTTGCGATCACCGTGTCCACTACCTGCAGCAGATACATCAAAACACTGGTCAGTATAAAAAAAAGAAGTGCCGGCCATGCTCCGGTCAGACGCTGCATGGCAAAGGACAGCATGGAGCGTCTTTTTCCCTCTTTCCTGAAATCCTCCCCGGGTTCAAAGCACAGTACCACCCCCGTAAAGCATTCATCAAATTCCGCAGGCGGGATGCTGACCTCGCCTCTGGCCGGATCGTTGATCTCATAGGTCAGGCCGCCGGTCAGACTGTTTTTGATCCCCTTGAGCACCACAAAATGACTCATATTCCAATGCAGAATACAAGGAAAAACAGCCTTTTGGGCGAGCATTTCCGGCTCCATCCGAAAGGCTCTCGCCTCTAAGCCCATTTTTCGGGCGGCCAGACAGATATTCTTGGCAGATGATCCGTCACGTGATACGCCGCAGGCCACTCTGGACTGTTCCATGGTGATCCATTTGCCGTAATAGGCCAGTATCATTGCCAGAGATGCCGCACCGCATTCCACCGCTTCAAATTGCATAATCATGGGGACTTTTCTGATCCCTTTTCCGAATCCCATACGCATCCTCTAATCGTCGAGCAAAAACCGGATCGCACTGATCCGCTCTGTCACCACTTCTCCCACATACTCCCCATCCATCAGGTCTACAGGGACATAGATCCGGATCCTGCCGTCCTCATCCCTGTCAGCACCGGTGGCGGTATAGGTCTTGTTCATGACCACGACCTCGGTCCCCTCACCGACATCGCTCAGACTGATATCCTGATCAAACTGATTCTCTTTGCTCAGTCTCACAACGCCCTCTCCGTTCCTGACCGTCATCGGCCCGGTCTTGGTGGCACGAATGCTGCCGTTGACCGACCAGTAGATCAGACCGATCAGAAAGCACAGCACAGCCCCCAGGATCAGCCACACCCGCGGTCTTGTGACCCGGACGTATTTGTCAAACTGTTCCGGATTCTGAATCCGATCCATGGCCTTTTTGCGAAACACCTTCTGTGACGGTGTATGGGCTTTCGTTGTTTCTGCCGTTTTTGTTTCTGTCGTTTTTGTTTCTGCCTCTTTTTCTGCCATATTGCCTGCCTCCGCTCTCTGCCTGTCTCCGCTTATCATCGGATGCTGTCCCTGCATAGGTTTTTCATGGATTTATATACCATCTCTTTTGGTCTGCAGCCGCTCCAAAAGCGTCTCAAAATACGCCGGCAGCGGTGCATCCACGATGATGCGCTTGCCGCTTGTCGGATGGATAAAGCCCAGCCGCATGGCATGCAGGCATTGTCCGCAAAAGCCCTCGATGTCTTCCGCTATGCCGGCCTGCTGCAGTTCCCGCTTTACGCGGCTTTTGCGCTCTGCGTCCTTTAATTCCGCCGGTGCTTTGAATCTGCCATAGATCTCATCCCCCAAAAGGGGATGCCCCAGATCTGCCATATGCACCCTGATCTGGTGCGTCCGCCCTGTTTCCAGCCTGCATTCAATATAGGTCAGCTTCTCAAACCGCTGAAGCACCTTATAATGTGTTACAGCCCGCTTCCCTTTTCCAAAGGAGGTAATGGCCATCTTCTTTCTGTTTTTCTCATCCCGTCCGATGGGTTTGTCGATGACGCCCTCATCCTCTTTCACATTGCCCCAAACCAGAGCCCTGTAGCTTCGCTCTATACTGTGCTCTGCCAGCTGCGCCGCCAGAGACTGATGGGCCATATCGTTTTTGCAGATGATGAGAGACCCTGTGGTATCCTTGTCGATCCGATGCACGATCCCGGGACGCAGCACGCCGTTGATGCCGGAAAGCTGTCCCTTGCAATGATACAACACCGCATTTACCACCGTATCTGTCATATGTCCCGGTGCAGGGTGCACCACCATATTCTTCGGCTTGTTGATGACAAGCACATCTTTATCTTCGTATAAAATATCAAGCGGAATATCCTGGGGCAAAACCTCCAGATCCTGAGGCTCGGGAAGCAGTACCCGTATCACGCTGCCCTCTTTTGTCTTAAAGGAAGCCTTCACCGGCTTTTCATCCACCGTAACCGCACCGTCTGCAATGAGCTTTTGCAGAAAGCTGCGGGATTTATCCTCCAAAAGAAGGCTGAGCAGCTTATCGATCCGCTGCTCCTGTATGGTGCTGTCCACATCCAGTAGGATCACCGTGTTATGATCCGCATTGTGATCCGTATCGATTTTCTGATTGGTATCCCGCATCCCGGTCCTCTTTTTTCCGCATCATAGGCCTTACGCCTGCTTTTTTTTCTTCAGATCCAAAAACTGCATATCCTCTTCCTTCCAGATAAACAGAAGGAAGATCACAAGCAAGCCCACGCCTACACTCACACAAATATCCGCCACATTGAAGACGGGGAAATTGATCAGTGAAAAATACAGAAAATCAATAACATAGGACAGCCTGAGTCTGTCAATGAGATTTCCGATGCCTCCTGCAAAGATCATGGACAGGCAGATATGCCATGCCACATACCGCTTTCCGGTGGGCACCTTTGACAGCACAAAGATCACCACGCATGCCATAACAAGGGCGGCGATCACAAAGACGATCTGTGCGTTTTGCAGCATGGAAAAGGCTGCGCCGTGGTTTTCCAGATAATGCAGCTGAAAGACCCCGTCAATGAGGATATAATCCTCTTGGCCTGCCAGGCGATTTACCGCTGCGCTTTTTGTCAGCTGATCCACAGCCACAAGCAAAAGCACCAGTCCTATATCCAGAAGCCAGGCTCCGATTCTCTGTTTTGTTTCCTTTTTGTTCTCCAACGCTTTACTCCTTCAGATCCTCTTCACTGACGAAGATCTCCTTGACTCCGGCCAACATCTCATCCTTTGTCACCGTGCTGTCGATGACAGCCTTACCAATGGCCTTCAGCAAAATGAACTTTACGGTTCCGTGCTCTGCCTTCTTATCGTTCATGGTAAGCTCCACGATCTTCTCGGGATCGATGTCCCGAACGGTGATGGGCAGGTTGAAGGGCACGAACATATCCCGGATCTCATAGTATTCGTCAAAGGACAGCATCTGCCGTTTATAAGAGATAAAGGCTGCGGCCACGCATCCCAGCGCTACGCACTCGCCATGCTTTAAGGAAAAATCCTTAGCCTTCTCAATAGCATGTCCTACAGTATGTCCGAAATTCAGCAGCGCTCTTTCTCCCTGCTCCGTGGGATCCTTTTCCACTACCTTTCTCTTGATGTCACAGCTGTTGTACAGCATAAGCGACATAACCTCCGGCTCCATATCGTCGATCTCATAGAGATTGTTAATGAGCCATCCGTAAAAAGAACCATCCTTGATGAGTCCTGCCTTCAGCACCTCTCCCATGCCGGATGCAAATTCCCGCTTGGAAAGAGATTTCAAAGTGGATACATTGGTATAAACGAGTCTGGGCATTTTAAAGGCACCCACCATGTTTTTATACTGATCGAAATCCACTCCGGTCTTGCCGCCCACGCTGCTATCCACCTGAGCAAGAAGGCTGGTGGGAACCTGTACAAAATCAATGCCTCTTAAGTACGTAGCTGCCACATAGCCTGTGAGATCTCCGACTACGCCGCCGCCAAGGGCAACAAGCAGATCCTTTCTGTCAAACTTGTTCTCAATGAGAAAGCTGTAAACGCTCTTGACTGTATCCAGGTTTTTATTCTCTTCCCCTGCAGGGAACTCAAAGAGCTCCACCTTAGCAAAGGATCCGGAAAGGGCATTTTGTACCTCATCTGCGTAAAGGCCGCGGACGTTGGAATCCGTTACGATGCAAACCTTGCTTTCCTTGGGACAAACCTTCAAAACTTCCTCCGCAAGCCTTCCAAAGTTTTCCTCAAATACGATGTCATAGTCCGGTGCCTGCTTGCAGGCTACAGTCATCCGTTTTTCCTTCAGTTCCGTTATCATGTCATATCCTCTCTCAATATCTCTATACACAGAAAGAGACTTCCTGCAACTCCAGGAAGTCTCTGCTTAATCCTATGAACAATCCTTAATCTACATTGATGCTCGGTACATCAAAACTGCCGGAGATGATATCCTGGAAATCTCCGGAAATATCAACGGAAGCAGGTGTCAGGATAAAAATGCAGTGGGAGATCTTCTGCAGATTTCCCTTGATGGCGTAAGTGGAACCGGATGCGAAATCGATGATTCTCTGTGCCAGATCCATCTCCAGTCCTTCGAGGTTCAATACTACGGTACGTCCTGCAAGCAAAGTGTCTGTAAGAGTTCTTGCATCCTCAACATTTACCGGTTTGATCACGCATACTTCCATTCCATCTTCACCCCTTTTCGTTTGTCTCACTGGTTTTACTTCTTTTCTGCTCTTAAAAGGTCTGATCGGCTGAGCCTTGGGTTCATCCTCTTCGTCATCGTAATCATCTTCCTCGGGCTCAGGTTTGGAAAACAGGGACTTTCTGGGTCTTACTTCCTCTTCCTCGTCTTCCTCATCTTCATATTCGTCATCATATTCGTATTCTTCATCAGAATCTTCATTCCATTTCATCTTGTTGATCACTGAATCCATTATGCTCATTGCTTTTGCCTCTCCTCCTAGTCACTTCACACGCTGACTGTAATCTCTTGCGCCGAAGATCGCCGTCCCGACGCGAACCATGGTTGCCCCCTCTTCAATGGCGACCTCAAAATCACCTGTCATCCCCATCGAGAGAACATTCATAGATACATTATCAATGTTTTTCTGCATTATGTCAACAGATAATTGTCGTAATTTCGCAAAAAATCCCCTGTTTTCCTCTGCATTTTCCACAAAGGGAGCGATGGTCATCAGACCGCAAACCTCTATGCCATCCAGGGCTGCAATGGAAGGAACCTCAGCAAGCACTTCCTCCGGCGTATATCCGAACTTGCTCTCCTCCCCCGCAACGTTGACCTCCAACAGGATCTTCACCGTTCTTTGGTGCTTAACAGCCTCTTTTGAAATCTCCTCTGCCAGCCGCAGGGAATCCACGCTGTGGATCATCTCCACCTTATCGATGATGTATTTTACCTTGTTGCGCTGCAGATGTCCGATCAGATGCCACTGAATATCCTTGGGCAGCACCTCATATTTTTCCACCAGCTCCTGCACCTTGTTCTCCCCGAAGATCCGGCAGCCGTGATCGTACAGCACCTTCAGCTCCTGTGCCGGATGGGTCTTGCTCACCGCGATCAGGGTGCATTGCTGGCCGTAGGGGCTGCGGCTTTGGGCATTGTCTACACGGGTTTTGACTGCGTCGTATTGAGAAATCAGGTAGTTCATCTTTATCTTGTCTCCTTTGTTTTGTTATGAGTGATACGGATCGCTACGTGCTTCGCACTCCCGCGATCCTCACTCATATTATTATGCACATATATGAGTGATACGGATCGCTACGTGCTTCGCACTCCCGCGATCCTACGAAACATTCGGAAATCGCTCGGCTCGCATATGCTCGCCTCACTTTTTTCCTCATGTTTCGCGCCTCGCAAATTCTTCGCCCTCACGCAAGCGAGCTTGCATCGGGCTCAGAACTTACTCGTCTATCACTCATAGAGGAATTGATCGGGTTTTACGCTCTCGGCATCCAGCACGATGTAATCATACTCCGACAGACCATACTGGGTATTGGACTTGACGATGGAGTATTCATCGTTCTGATACAGGATACTGATCATGGTATAATCCGCATAGCCCTTGTTCATGTTATACACACCGTTCACGGTTTCCATGACGCCCACGGTGTAGGAGCCGTCTTCATTTTGCCCCGTAAGGCCGTAGGTATCTGCCCCCTCCGGCAATATGATCCGCTCTCCCGCCGTAAACTCCTCAGAGTCCACGTAATAATATACATCATCACTGTTGTAGATCTTACAATCTCTGAAAACGGTACGCTTCTTTCCTTCCTCGGTATCAAATACCTCCACCAAAAAGCCGCCGTCCTTGGAATTTTTGGAATCCATCTTATAGGCACAGGGGATCAAAAACAGCTTCTTTTCCTGAATGGCACTGTTGGGCACCTTGAGCCCCTCCTCCTGTCCGAGCAGAATCTCCACGGACAGATACCGCTCCTGCGCAAAGGTGATGCAGGAGTTGGTGAAATCCAGCTGTACATAACTGCCGTCCTCGTTCAAAAGCAGGGTCACCTTTGCCCAGGCTTCATAGCGGTTTTTCAAAAATCGCACATTGACGTATTCTTTTTCCTCCAGCTGGGCTGCCCGCTCTAAGTCCATGGGAATCACGATGGACCACTTCTCGGAATCAATGAGCTTATAGGCCTTGTCCGAAGAGGAAACCAGTTCTCCCGAGGTGGGAATGGCCCGCTGCGGCTTTTCCTCAAAAAGAGCCATGGTCACATCCTCCGGCCGAAGATCCTCTAAGCCGTCAGATCCGAATACCACGGTTCCGCTCTTGGGTGCATAGACAAAGTTGGAGCTGTCACCGCCGCTGATCATCTGCAGCTGATCCAGCATATTGTAATTGGACAGCTTCAGTGCATTGGAGGTTACCTGGGAATAGAAAGGATACAGGCTCTCAAACTGAGTTTCGGAAAACTCCTTCTGAAACCGGATGGCCATATCCCGGATCTCGGAAAGGTCTGCATCCGACAAGAGCACATCCTCTGACTGGGACCGGATCATCTCTCCGATCTTACCGGAGCTGTCGATGGAATAGACCAGATCCCCGGCTGCCACGTGCTCACCCTCTCTGGCAAAAAAATTCAGATATCCCGCACCTGTACAGGGATAGCTTTCCTCCTGTCTGATGGCGATACCTTCATAAATGTTGGATACACTCAGGGACCCTCTTACGACCTCATAGCTGACGATATGCTTGGAGCTGAAAAACGCTACCACCTGAATGATCATATAGCCGAGGAGAAATAAGAGGACAACGGTGCCGATATTGAATTTGAGAGAGAATCCCTTTCTCTGAAAATCACCGATATTTGTGATATTGTCTTTTCGTTGTTTTTTTCTGCGTCTGTTACTCAATCTTTTACTCCAAAAACAGCCCCGGAGTTTCCGAGGCTGTCAAAAGGCAATTTCTGTGCCCCTTACAGGGATACGATCACTTTGGACTTTAAGGATTCATCCAGTTCGCCCTCATTGCGTCCTACGCTTAAAATGAAGTCAACCTGGAACTTGTCGCTGATCTGCTCTAACTTTGCGATCTCTGCGGTAATCTCATCCTTCTCCTCCAATTTAGCAAGGTTCAGGAAGTTATCCAGATACATCTGCTGAAGGTCATGGTCCTGGGAAATGATCCCGTAAACGAAACCGGTGAACTCATCGCAGCTTGCGATATCATACTGAGACAGGTCGATGAGTCTGACCTTATTATTCAATTCATACATATGTTTTGCACTTTTATCCAGGTAAACGATATTGCCGGAAGATTCCTGCACCTGTGCGTTCACTTTCTCAAGCAGATGCTTGGTCTTTCCTTTTCCCTTATTCCCAACAATAAGCTGTACCATAATAGTCCTCCTGTGAAAAAAATAATGTAAATCTGTATATCAGTATAGCCTGTTTTGTCAAAAATGACAACCCACTTTACCCGATTTTCCCTAAAAGCCCTACCATTTCCTGATAGAGGATGCCACGCTCGCTGCAGCCTAAGATTACGGCCACATAGGGATTGCCGGAAGAGTCCCTGCTCATGAGCACAAGACAGTTTCTGGCAGCGTTTGTAGTGCCTGTTTTTCCGCCTACTACGGTAATGCCTTCCGGGGGGGTATATTCGCCCTTCAGGAACAGATTTGTCGTAGAGGTTTCGTAGGATTTACCGTTTCCTTCACTGTCATGATACACGGTATCGTAGTGATCCATATGGATGATGGAGGTAAAGGTCTCATACTCCATAGCCGCTGCAAAGATCAGATACATATCATAGGCGGTGACATAGTGGTTATCAGCCGTCAGGCCATGGGGATTGACGAAATTACAACCCGTAGCCCCCAGGCTCTGGGCCTTTTCATTCATCATCGCCGCAAAATCCTCCACCGATCCGCCCACATGCTCTGCGATCATCACAGCTGCGTCGTTGGCTGACTGCATCAAAAGTGCGTGAAGTGCCTGATCCATAGTCATGGTATCTCCCGGCTGCAGTCCGCAGAGGGTTGCTCCGGATTCATTGATCAGAACCTGATCGGAAGCCGTCAGGACCTCATCCAGTCCGCACCGATCCAGCGCTACCAGAGCCGTCATCACCTTCGTCAAAGAAGCCGGCGGCAGCTGAAGGGTTTCATCCTTGGCGTAGATCACCCGCTTGTGGTTCACATCACAAAGGATCCCGCTGGTGGCCTCGGTCAGATCCACCGCATCGGAAGGCAGGGTGGTATCATCCCGGACACAGAGATCCTCGGCAAAGGCCTTTGCCCTGCCCTGTCCCATATCAATGCCGCTGCCCTCAGACAGTGCATAGGCTGATACAGGCGGATCCAGCTGATAAGGCATACTTACCTCCTTGCCGGAGCAGCCGCCAAGTAGAAATATCGCCGATAGGGAAACGGCCAGCGCCCTGCCCCTTTTTCCGGTCAGCTTGCAGATGTTCATTTATACATTTCTCTCCATTCCAGATCTCCCCGCGAAAGCGCTTTGATCAAAAGCTCGGCTGTTGCCAGATTGGTCGCCAGCGGGATATTGTGCATATCACACAGATGTACCACGTTGTTCACATCCGGCTCATGTACCTTGGCGGTCAGCGGGTCTCTCAAAAAGATCACCAGATCGATCTCGTTGTTCTCGATCTGTGCGCCGATCTGCTGCTCTCCTCCCAGGTGCCCTGCCAGCTGCTTGTGCACCGTCAGGTTGGTCACTTCCTCAATGAGTCTTCCCGTGGTGCCTGTGGCATAAAGATCATTTTTACTCAGGATCCCCCGATACGCGATGCAGAAATTCTGCATCAGTTTTTTCTTTGCGTCATGCGCAATCAAAGCAATATTCATCCTACCTTCTCCTTTGTGTCCCCCAATTTGTAGCCGCTTGCATAGGGACTATGCAAACTTTCTCTCCGCCTGCAGTCTGACATTCAGCACGATCCCCATACCGATATACAGACTGAGCAGGGATGTCAGACCATAACTGACGAAGGGCAGCGGAATACCCGTGTTCGGCAGCATCCCCGTTGCAACGGAAATGTTCAAAAAGCTCTGGAACCCCACCAGTGTCGCCATTCCCGATGCGATCAGCATCCCTGCAGTATCCTTGGCCCGCCTGGCAATGGACAGGCATTCCAAGGTGATGAGAAGCAGCAGGCCAATGACCACACTGCATCCTACAAAGCCAAGCTCCTCTCCCACAATGGCAAAGATAAAGTCCGTCTGCGGCTCCGAAATAAAGTTGCCGTTCTTCACCGAACTGATATCCTCATTGTCCAGACCTTTTCCCGTCAGCTGTCCGCTGCCGATGGCCATCTTGGAGTTGTCCTGCTGATACCCCTCAGCGGTGGAATACTCCTCCGGATTGAGCCACGCCAGGATACGGGTCTGCTGATATTCCTTGATGATCTTCTGATTGGGCTGCAACACCAGTGTCAGGAAAATGACCCCCACGGGCACTACCACCACCAGCACGCCCAATATGATCTTATAACTCAGTCCGCTGATGAATAAAAGACTTAAAAATACCAGTACGATCAGGATACTTGTGGAAAGATCCGGTTGATCCACGATCAGGTAAAGAGGCGGAAGCAGCAGTCCGATCATCGTCAGAATTGTCTTCAGGGAGTTGATGCTTTCTTTCTTTTTCATCATATACTGTGCATAGAATAAAATCAATAAAATTTTCGCCACTTCGGAGGGCTGAAACTGGATACCGGCGATCTCCACCCAACGCCTTGCATTGTTGACATCCCGGCCGAAAAACCGCACCAGAAGAAGCAGGGCAATGGTGGCTGCATAGAAGACCCAGTAAAAGCGCAAAAACACGGAATAATCGAACAGGGAAAGCAGCACCAAAAAGAGCATTCCCACCAAAAATCCCATGATCTGCCTGCTGCTGTAGCCCTCCTTCGCACTGCCGATCACAAGGATCCCTACCACGGTAACGGCGATCATATATATGATAAGTTTGAAATCGTAATCTCCGATTCGATAGTTACGAAGCATATCAGTCTCCTGCGTTCTGAACAGCGGAGGTCTCTCTGGCCTTTCCGGTGATCAGATCCTCTTCCTTTTCCACCTTGAAAAAGTATTTGATAATATCTTCCGAAAGCTGTGCGGCATAGTCCGAAGCATACCCGTAGGCAATTCTGCAGGCCATGGCCATCTTCGGAGCCTCATAAGGCGCATAGCAGACAAAGAGGGCGTGGTTGGCTCTTCTCTTGTTCTCCTGGGCCGTTCCGGTCTTTCCGGCTACCGCAAAGGGAATCTCGTTATAGTATTCCTTGTCCTCTACCACTTTTCTCATACCTACGTGAATGGCACTCCAGGTCTCAGGCTTTAACTCTACCTGGTTTCTGACCTCCGGAGTAAACTCCTGAAGGAGATTTCCGTCGGTATCCGTGGTCTTGTCGATGAGACTTAAGTTATAGCAGGTTCCGTTGTTGGCAACGGTGGTCACATACCTGGCAAGTCCGGCCGTGGAGAAGTTGTTGGTACCCTGTCCGATGGCGGAACGAATGGCGTCGTAGTCGGAAAGCTTGGGCGCCGATTCCGGCAGCTCCACGCCGGATTTGTCCGAAAGGCCAAACAGATCCGCATAATGAGCCAGGCGCTCCAGACCCTTTTCACTGTTATAAACACCGTTTTCCAGACTCATACGGTAAGCCGACTCAAAGAAGAAATAGTTACAGGAGTGCTCGATGGCTCCCGTAATAGTCAGCTCTCCGTGGGCACCCGGGGAGATCCAGCACTTTGCCGGAGGGGTAATGGTATCCCATACGCCGTGACAGGTAATGCCCTCTCCCACATTCACCGTGCCTTCCTCTAATACCGCTGCACTGGTGATCATCTTAAAGGTGGATCCCGGTGCGGATAGCTGCTGGGTTGCATAGTTCCACATGGGCTGGGACAGATCGTAGTAGATCTTGTTATAGTATTCCGAATCAATGGAATTGGTCAGTCTGTTGTTGTCATACCCGGGATAGGTAACCAGAGCCAGCACCTCTCCGTTGTTGGGATCCGTGATCACGCAGGATCCGGAACAGGGATCCAAAGCCAGCTGGGCCGGAGTGATCTCCAGACGTTTGATCTTATCCAGCATAAAGGCGTAAGGGGTCTTTTCCCCGGAGATCAGAGCAGCCCGCTCTTCATCCGTGGCGTTGACAATATTCTGCTCCATCAAAAGGTTGCATACATCCATGGGACTGATCTCGTCATCCAGTAGCATGTACTTATAAAGCCTTTTGTTAAAGTACTCGTTTTGGGTCAGCATCTCGCAGATCATATCCACAAGCTTGCCATAGACCTCCTCGGAATCGGAGTATTTGGCGTCCAGCTCCAGCCTGGTCACATCCAGCCAGCCCTTGGAGATCAGGTGATTTAAGTAGGTCTTTAAGGAGATCTGCTCATCCTTTTTCCAGGCGATATAGATCTCGTCATCCTCGGAGATTTCGTCTGTCAGAATGAGGTTGTCCTTCTCCAGCATATCCACTATAGCCAGCTGATAGACCTGATACTCCAGATCCAGCTCGTTATAGGGGGTATCCAGGGTAAGCATCTCTTCCCGGAGCCTTTCAATGGTCCGCTCCTGCTTTTGATGGAAGATGGAAAAGACCGCTCTCTCCGTCTCCTTTGCCCCTTCATGGGTAAAGTGGGACAGGTCAAATACCCCGTTTTGGAACAGGGCAAAATACACATCATAAATAGGGATCAGGATGTGGGAGGAGGATTCATTTTCTCCCAGCACAAACTCCTTCTCCGGGGTCAGTTTGGATACGATGATACCTGCGATCTTCTGCTCCAGCAGGTTATACACTGCCTTCTGCAGCTTTTTGTCGATGGTAAGATACACATCATTTCCCGTCACAGGCTCCGTTCGCTGGGAGGTTTCAATCACCTTACCCAGGTTATCCACGTAAATGACCTCTTTTCCCTTCTTCCCCTGAAGGGTGGTTTCCATATACTGTTCGATCCCTGCCTTACCTACAAGGTCCGTCAGGGAATAGTTCTCATTTTCATCGGAGAGCTGATCATACTCCTCTGTAGAGATCTTTCCGATATAGCCGATGAGATGGGAAAAATACACGCTGTCCACGTATTTGCGGATGGTATCCTCCTCCACCGTCACGCCCTCCAGCCTGTCGGAATTTTCCATAACCATAGCCACCGTCCGGTCGGAAACATCCGTGGCAACGGTGGTGGCAATATACTTCTGGAAGGAATTCAAACTCATGGCATAACGGATGGTTACGATCTTCAGCAGCTTTTCCTTGGTATAACCGCTTCCCACGATAAAGCTGGATTTTCGATCCTCCGGATCCATGTACTCGCCGATACCGAACTTTTTGCTGCCCGCCAGATACTCAATGACCTGGGCTGCAGTGGCTGTTTTCTGGGTATATTCCAGATCCTCGATCCTCTGCTTTCCATAGACGTCCGCCAGAAAGCGCTGGAGCCTGGTACCCTCTTCCGTAAAGGCAAATTCGTTATTACCATCTACGATGATGGAAAAATCGCCGACGATCTTGTCACCGCCCTCTTCGATCAGATCGATGAGCTCGGAAATGGTGGCATTGAGCTTTGCATTTTTCCCTCTTCCGGATTCATAGACATCCTCGATCATCACGGAATAGGCCAGCTCATTGTAGGCCAAAAGCTCGCCGTTTCTGTCATAGATCTTCCCTCTGGTACAATCCAGAGGCCGTTCCTTTCGGATGATGAGGCGGAAATTGTTCAGATACTCTTCGCCCTTGACGATCTGCAGATCGAAGAGGCGATAGATCATAAGTCCGGAAAGAGTCACAAAGATCAGGATCAGTACAAAGATCCTGCTTGTAATGAAACCGATGATCTCATCCCGTATGGTCTTCAGCATACTGCTTCCTTTCTCTTAAAGTGATAATGCACTCTGTTGTGAATCCAGCTTCAGGGTCACGGTTCTGATGGGAGGATAAACCAGCATGGTCAGAAGCACTGTATAAACCACCTCCGGCAGGATCACGTACATCATATAATGGGGAAAATCGAATCTGCCACGCAGCAAAAACTGCAATACGTAGATCACGATCCCGTACAAAAAGTCACTGACCATTATAAGGATCAGCGGCAACTTGATATCTTCCTTGTAAAAAATCTGCTTAAAGGCACCGTTCATGTATCCGATGTACATGAAGATCAAGGCGTGAAAGCCGATGATATCGCCGTAAAACAGGTCCCATAAAAGCCCTGCAAAAAAGCCTGTCAACAAACCGCAGCTGGAGCCGCACATAAATCCGAAAGCCGCAACCAGAATGATCAAAAGGTTGGGGGATACGGATCCGAAGGCGATCCATTTTCCTATGGTGGTCTGCAGGATAAAGGCCACGAGCATGATCAGAAAGATAAAGAGATTTCGTTTCATTGATCCTCCCCCTGCATCTCCGCACCGTTCTTTCTGGTGGTAACCACCAGCACCTGCTGCAAATGGGAAAAATCCACCGCCGGGGTCATGTAACCGGAATTGGTCAGATGGTTGGCGTCGGGATTGATCTCCGTGACATAGCCGATGAGGATTCCCGGCAGATACTTGGTACTGATATAGGAGGTTACCAGCTTATCTCCCTCCTTCACTGTGCCTTCCTCCGCAACCAGCTTGGAAAAGGTGATCATACCGCTCTTCATGGTCTCCAGGTTACCTTCCACGATACAGTTATCCTCGGTGGAAAGCACCATGGCGCTGACAGAGGAGGAATCGTTGATGATGGAAAGCACCTTGGCCCAGTCATCTCCCACTTCAATGATACGTCCTACCAGACCGGAGCCTGCCATAACGTTCATATCCACCTCAAGACCATCCTTTTGCCCCTTATCGATGACAAAGGAAGAAAACCAGTTTCCCGGATCCTTGGAGATTACGTGGGCACCGATCTTTTCATAGTTCTCATACTGCTCATCCAGCTGATAGAGCTCTCTTAAGTGGCTCAGCTCGTACTTATCCTGCTGCAGATTGTTATTTTCAATCTCCAGTCGGTCCAGCTGCTCTCGGAGCTTGTCGTTTTCTTCCATGACGTCCTTGATATTTACCACTTCTTCTTTTCTGCGGCTCAGGGATTCGCCGATGCGGCTGACACCTGTCTGGAACGGAATAATAACGCCGCCTGCCAGGTTCGACAGGGGCGTTGCCAAAAAGTCCGTAAAGAAGGTGACACCCATTAAAACGATGCAAAATACGGTGAGACCCAATAACAGATATTTACTTGGGATCGTAACACTTCTGCGTTTTCTTCTCATAGATTAAATCGTTGCTCCTCCGGGAAGATACGCTACCGATTTGTAGTTATCATCCGTAATGATCCTCTGCAGGCCCAGGGCTACACTTTCCATGGGATGCTCAGCCACATTTACCCGAAGTCCCGTGCCGTTGCTGATGAGCTGGGACAGAAAGGCTACCTGGCAGGCACCGCCTGTTAAAAACAGGCCTTGTCTGTAAATGTCCGCTGCCAGTTCCGGCGGCGTTCTCTCCAGGATCAGTTTGATATTGTCAATGATGGTTCTGAAATGCTCTTTTAAGCAGTCATCCACAAGATCCGTGGGGATCTCACGTTCTACGGGAAGGCCGGAGACGATGTCCCTGCCGTAAACCACTGCAGGCAGATCCTCTTCCTCCAAGCTGGATAACTGGTTTTTCACCTTTTCGGAGGTCTTTCCGCCGATGATGAGGGAGTATTCCTTGCGGATGGCCGCACGGATGGAATCGTCGAATTTCAAACCGCCCACCTTAATAAGACGGCTCACTACGATACCGCCCAAAGACAGAATGGAGATCTCCGTGGTGTCATATCCCACATCCACTACCAATACGCCCTGGGAGTTCTTTACGTCGATATCCAGTCCCAGACCGTCGGCAATGGCCTTTTCCACTACCATAACGGATTTGGCTTTTACATTTGCGTTCTTTACCAGATCGTAAAAGGCTCTTTTCTCCACGTCCGTCACATCTGTAGGCACGGCGATGTAGTAATCCGCTGCACGGATGTTACCGCCGCAGATCTCCTCCATAAAGCAGTGGATCAGCGTCTGCATGTTGTTGATGTCCGCGATGACGCCGTTGCAAAGAGGATAGGAAATGTGGATGTTGCCCGGGGCCTTTTCATACATATCAAAGGCATCATCTCCGTAGGCAAACAAATTCCCCTTGCCCTCAATGGCGATCATATTTTTCTGACAAAAAACGCCGTTTTCCGCGTTTGAACTGATCTTTATATTGCTGGTTCCCAAATCGATTCCGAATGCTAATGACGACATTGCAGATCTCCTCTCTCCTGAAAGCTGAAATAGGTTCCATCCCCGATGATGATATGGTCCAAAAACTGTACCTCCATAAGCTTAGCCGCTTCTCGGAGTCTTTTTGTAACCATGATATCTTCTTCTGAAGGATCCGGCTTGCCGCTGGGATGGTTGTGCAGCAAAATGATCCCCGATGCATTCCATAAAAGTGCCTGCCGCATGATCTCACGGCTGGAAACAAGGGACATGTTCAGAGTCCCCATTGACAGCACCTGATCCCTGATGCGCTGGTCGGCGCTGTTTAAAAACACCACGATGCACTGCTCTGTCTCCAGATGGCGCATCCGCTCCATATAGGCCTCTGCCACCAGCCTTGGTGACGATAGCGTAATGTCTTTTTTGAACCTGGCAAGGGCCATGCGTCTGGACAGCTCCGCAATGGACAAAAGCTTCACCGCCTTAACTTCACCGATGCCCTCAAGGCTTTCTAAATCCTTTACGGTGAGATGGTTAAGACCTAAAATTCCCGCATCCTCTCCGCAAAGCTCCAGCACCTGGCAAGCCAGGGTGACGGCGTCCTTTCCCTTTGCTCCCGTTCTGAGAATAATAGCCAAAAGCTCCTCATCTGTCAAAGCTTCCGGGCCGTAGTCCAAAAACTTTTCATAGGGGAGAATCTGTATCCTTCTGTTTTGATAATTTTGAAACATATCCGGTCCCAAGTACCTGACCGAAAGCCGGGTTTCTCTGCCAAGAACCCCCGTATCCCGCAAAGAGCGCAAAGTCGCGCACATTAAGAGATTATAGCACAGGGCTTTTAAAAAGTCATTACATATCCTGCATTTTTCATTTCCTGCAGGGACCGGAGCATACCGTATTTGGCGTGGGGGAAGGTAAGTCCTCCCTGGAAATAGACCGCGTAAGGCTCCTTCATGGGACCGTCTGCCGAAAGCTCGATGGAGGAACCGGAAACAAAGGCTCCCGCTGCCATGATCACCTTGGCATCATATCCCGGCATATCCCAGGGCTCCGGCGTTACAAAGCCATCCACAGGGGCCGCTGCCTGAATGCCCCTGCAAAAGGCCTCCAATGCTCCGGGCTCCTTAAGCTTTACTGCCTGGATAATATCGTACCGCTCTGCATCTGCCTTGGGGATCACCTCGTAGCCCAGCTTCTCATACAAAGCCGCTGCAAAGATGGCTCCCTTCAGGGCGCTTGCAGTTACTGTAGGTGCCAGAAACAATCCCTGGAAAAAGCTGGGAAGGACTCCCAGGGACGCTCCTACTTCCTTTCCCAGTCCCGGAGACGTCAGCCTCACTGCTGCGTTTTCGATACACTCCTTCTTCCCTGCCAGATAGCCGCCGATGGGGGCCAGTCCGCCGCCGGGGTTTTTGATAAGGGATCCTACCACCAGATCTGCTCCCACCTGGCTGGGCTCTATACGCTGGACAAACTCGCCGTAGCAGTTATCCACCATGCAGATCACATCGCTCTTGATGCCTTTGATAAAGGAGATCAGTTCCCCGATCCGCTCCACGGAAAGGGTCTCTCTGGTCTCATAGCCCTTGGATCTCTGGATGGTTACCATCCTAGTCTTATCATTGATGGCTGCCCGGATCCCCTCAAAGTCAAAGGAACCGTCGGGAAGAAAATCCACCTGTCTGTAGGTAATACCGTACTCTGCAAGAGACCCTCTTCCGGGTCTGATGCCGATGACCTCTTCCAGGGTATCGTAGGGCTTTCCCACAGGAGATAAAAGCTCATCTCCGGGCCGCAGGTTACTCATAAGTGCAAGGGCAAGGGCGTGGGTTCCGCAGGTGATCTGGGGACGCACCAGGGCATCCTCCGTCTGAAAGATCTCTGCATATACCGCTTCCAGGGTATCCCTGCCGATGTCGTTGTAGCCGTAGCCCGTAGTGCCAAGCAGGCAGGCCTCGGATACTCTGGCCTTTTGCATGGCGGAAAGCACCTTTAACTGATTAAACTCTGCTGTCTCGTCAATGGCCTTCCATCTTTCCTTCAATCCCTCCAGGGTCTTCTCCCCGAAGGATAGGACATCCTCATCGATGCCCAGGTTTGCGTATAATTCATGAATGCTTGTTGTCACTGTTTCTGTCTCTTTCTGTATCTTTTTTGTTCTCTGTCTTTGTATCTGTTCGATCTTTTTTCGGTATTGCTTTGCAAAACCCTTATCCTGTGCTCCCGGTCAGGCTTCCGGGATCCCCTGCCCGGAGAGGATCTCCAGCATCCTGTCCAGGATCTCATCATTGTCGTAGTGAAACTCCGATTTTTCCAGCCAGATGGTTTCCGGACGGGGTCTGAACCAGGTAAGCTGTCTTTTGGCAAAGTGTCTGGTATTTCTCTTAATGAGCCGCACTGCTTCCGCCAGATCCGTATCCCCCGAAAGATAATCGTAGATCTCCCTATAGCCCAGTCCCTGCATGGAGGTATCCGTGCGCTTCACTCCCTTTTGCATAAGGGCTTTTACCTCTTCCACCAGCCCTTCCTCCATCATTTGATCTACCCGCTTATCAATGGCGGCGTAGAGCTTGGAGCGCTCGTCCGTTAAAACGAAGCAGGCAAAATTGTAAGGAGAAGGCTTTTCCTTCTGTTTGGCGTTGTGGACCGAGATCTTTTCTCCCGTCAGTTCATAAAACTCCAAAGCCCGGATCACCCGCTTGACGTTACCGGAGGGAATGGCCTCTGCGCTTTCGGGATCGATCCTTCGAAGCCTTTCATGCATGGCCTCAGCTCCAAGGCTTAAGGCCTCTTTTTCCAGACGAAGACGTACCTTGTTATCCTGGGCCTGGTCGTTAAAATCAATATCATACAAAATAGCCTGAATATAAAAGCCCGTGCCTCCCACTAAAATGGGAATGTGTCCCCGCTCTCTGATGCCCTCCATGGCTGAAAGGGCCATAGCCTGAAACCTGGTTACATCAAAGGGCTCCGTAGGCTCTATGACATCCACCAGATGGTGCACCACCCCGTCCATTTCCTCGGGGCGGATCTTGGCAGATCCGATGTCCATATCCTTATAGACCTGCATGGAATCGGCGCTGATGATCTCTCCGCCGATGCGCTGTGCCAGCCGGATGGACAGGCTGGTTTTTCCCACCGCCGTAGGACCCGTCAGGATCACCAAAGGCGGTTTGTATTCGCTGTTTTGTTGCATACAGGGATCAGATCCTTTCTGTTTTTATCTGTGAAATTTCTTCTCCATCTCCTGCTTGGATACGGAGATCATGGTAGGTCTTCCGTGAGGACAGTGATAGGGATTCTCACAGGCAAACATATCCGTAAACAAGGCTCTTGCTTCCTCTAAGGACAGTCTGCTGTTTCCCTTCACCGCCGCCTTGCAGGACATACTGGCAATCTTAAAGAGGATGGCATCCGCATCCCGGCTGCTGCCTCCTTCCACTATGGCATCCAGGGCGGATAAAAACAGTTCCTTTTCGCTGCTGCCGTAAAGATCCATGGGTACGCTGCGAAGGGCGTAGGAATCCTCTCCGAAATGCTCTGCCTCAAACCCAAGGGCGGCAAACCGTTCCTGGTTTTCTTCAAAGACCTGGGCTTCCTTGGGCATAAGCTTTAAAACAATGGGGGGATCCAAAGGCTGGGAATAAACTTCCTTTTCCCGATAGTGCTTCATAAGCCGCTCATACATCACCTTTTCATGGGCTGCATGCTGATCCACGTAGTAAAGCTTATCTCCCATGGTTAAAAGCCAGTAGGTATCAAAAACCTGTCCCAGGATGGTGAAGTTTTCAATCTGCTGTCCCCGGATCTCCTCTTCTTCAAAGAGTTCCATCTGCCGAGGCTTTTCCACGATCACCAGATCCTTTTGCTTGATGATGGGCTTTGGCTCCGGCTTCTGTACTTTGGGCTGAGGCGTTCCCAGGATCCTGTGCTCTGCTCCCGCATCGGGTGCCAGCTTCCTGGGAGTAAACTCCCCTAATACCACGCCCTCTTTTTCGCTGAACAGATCGATCTCCTCCACCTGTTCTTCCTGTGTTTTCTCCTTTTGGGGTATGGGTTTCTCCGGCTCCTTGGGCGCCGTAGTTACAGGGGCGCCGTAGCTGCTCTTTTCCGCCACCCGGCTGGTTTCAAAGGGCTGAGGGATCTGTCTGGTCAGTTGCTTTTCCTCTTCCCGTTTTACTGCCGCCTCCTCCTTTTTGGGCTTCTCTTTTTCCTGCTGCAAAGAAGGCTGGATCAGGGACTGTCCCGTCAGGGTCTTTGCAATGGTTTCCGTTAGCAGCTTTAAAAGCTCACCCGGCTCCGAGATCCGTACATCCAGCTTGGTGGGATGAACGTTTACATCCAAACGGGCAGGGTCGATGGCAAAATACAGTACCACAAATGGATACTTATGCTGCATCAACAGGGTGCGGTAGCCCTCCTCAATTGCCGAGGAAAGCAGGGCACTTTTGATGTATCTTCCGTTGATGAATAAGGTTTCAAAGGATCTGTTGGCTCTTGCCAAAATGGGGCGTCCCAAAAAGCCCCGGATCACTACCCCCTCCATGGTGGCTTCGTAGGGAAGCAAATGGGAGGTGACCTCTTTTCCCCAGATCCTGTAAATGATCTCCTTGATCTCTCCGTTGCCGGAGGTGTAGAACTTGGTCTGCCCGTTCATGACAAACTGAAAGGCCACCTTCGGAGCCGCCAGTGCCAGATGCTGCATATACTCACTGATGTAGCTGCCCTCCGTGGCCGCCGTCTTTAAAAACTTCTTTCTGGCCGGGGTGTTGTAAAACAGATCCCGGATCACCAATGTGGTTCCTGTGGGAGCGCCGATCTCCTCCGGCTCTTTTGCCTTTCCGCCTTCCACAACGAGCCTTGCCCCTGTCAGATCAGCTTCCGTTTTAGTTATAAGTTCCACCTTGGAAACCGCACAGATGGAGGACAATGCCTCACCCCTGAATCCCAATGTATGAATGGCGTTTAGATCCTCCGCCACCTCGATCTTACTGGTGGCGTGGCGCATAAAGGCCTTCCCCAGCTCACTTTTCTCGATGCCGCTGCCGTCGTCGGTAACGCGGATCATGGAAATGCCGCCCTCCTTGATCTCCACCGTTACATGACTTGCTCCGGCGTCGATGGCATTTTCCACCAGCTCCTTCACCACGGAGACGGGGCGTTCCACCACCTCGCCTGCGGCAATCTTATCGATGGTCGCAGAGTCCAGAATATGTATCTCGGCCATAACTTTTCCTTTCTGTTTTCCCTTAGCCTCCAACTACTGTGGTAACGTCGTTGAAGGTTTCCTCATATCTTGCATAGACCACGGAAAGCTTCTCCCTGGGTGCGCGGATGGCGCTGCCGTCCTTGGTGCGTACCTCTATTGCCACATCCGCATGACAGATGGAAACTTCCGTATCCTCCGATTTTCCGCCGAACATATAAACCTCCTGTCCCGCGGTTTTGCCCTGCATGGAAGCTTCCTCAATGCTGAAGGTAGTTTTACCGTTCATGGCTCCCAGCATGCAACCCAGGTTGGCGTTCATGGTACCGGAAAGGCTCATCTCCGTTGCGGTGATGCCTGCCCTTTGACCTGTTACCGTACCAATACCCGTGATGGTCTTTCCTTCGGCCTTTGTCATGATCTTGCAAACATCCAGCCGGATATCCGCACTGCCCCCATAGCTTCCGATGCCCACACCGGAAATGGCTCCCATTTCCGTCTCCAGCTCGCAGTTGCTGATGGCCAGCTCACAGTCAGCATCCATAGCCCCTACACCAACTACCTTTTCTCCGTTGGTAATGATCCGATACTTCCCGTGTTTCATGGAAAGATTGC
>JAEEKV010000325.1 GCA_016282595.1 Lachnospiraceae bacterium | reverse complement strand
TCCGTACCGCTTCCGCAACCGGACAGCCTCTTATATACGCAGGGTCCGCCGGACAGATCGATCATGAAATGGAAAAAGTTAAAGCCCTTTCCCTCTTTTCTGCGGCGCAGCATCTCGCAGGCCAGCTTATCATACTCCTCACAAAGCTTCGGAACATCCTCTGCTCTGAGGGCGTAGGCTTCGGAATCCTCGGCCACCACCGGCTCTACGGAGATCTGCTTGAATCCCAGATCTGCCAGATGCAGTACGTCATTGGAAAAATCCGTATTATAGTGGGTATAGGTTCCGCGCACGTAGTAGTTTTCCTGTCCGCGGCTCTCGGCCACCTTCAAAAACTTGGGAACGATGGTATCATAACTACCCTGACCGCCCCTGTAAGGACGCATATGGTCGTTAACCTCCTTGCGCCCGTCAATGGACAATACCACATTGTGCATGTTCTCATTGACAAACTCCAGGATCTCATCATTTAAAAGAATGCCGTTGGTTGTCAATGTAAACCGGAACTTCTTATGGAAAGGCTCCTCCAGGGATCTTCCGTAAGCCACCAGCTCTTTTACCACATCCCAGTTCATCAGCGGTTCGCCGCCAAAGAAATCCACTTCCAGGTTGGTTCTCATGCCGGAGCTTTTTACCAGGAAATCCAGGGCTTTTTTGCCAACCTCAAGACTCATGATCGCACGTCTGCCGTGATACTCTCCTTCTTCAGCGAAGCAGTATTTGCAGGCCAGATTGCAATCATGTGCTACATGCAGGCAAAGGGCCTTCACCACCGGCTCCCGATTCTGAAAGCTTTCGATGGCTTCCTTATAGATATCCTTGGTATAGAGTATTCCTTCCGAGGCCAGTTCCCAGATCTCACCGGCTGCCTCTTCCAGCTCTTCTTCAGGATAGGAAAGACCGCTCTTTAGGGCAGCTGCCTTTACCTCTTCTTCAGAGGTCTCCCCATTAAACAGGGGCTCCAGCAATGGGACCAGATCATAGGTGATCTCATCCACCACATGTACGCCGCCGCTTTCCACGTCCATTACAATATGGTAGCCATTGTTTTTGAAACAATGAATCATATCTTACCTGACCTTATCTTATTTTACGGACTCGCAGCTCTGGTTTCCAACCGTGCAGCTGGTCTTGCAAGCAGACTGGCAGGAGGTCTGGCACTCGCCGCAGCCACCCTTCTTCAGGGATTTCTTAAGGTCTCTGGTGTTTAAGGTCTTTACATGCTTCTTCATTTTTGGTTCTCCTTCACATTGCTTTTTTACGCTTATTTGCTGTATTTTTCGGGATTTTAGGGCGCAAAAACCCCATTTATCCCAATAACTATCCTAGTATAGCACAACTGATCTGTCTTGAAAAGTGAAAACTTGAAAATTTGACTTTCCTTCCTTCATATAGTATCTTGAAACACAGAAACCTGTTGTTTCAGCCGCCGGAAGGCTGAAATTTACTTAGGAGAAACCTGATTGAATACCGCGATTGTTATCAAACTTATCATATTACTCATATTGCTGATCCTGTCCGGCTTTTTTTCTTCGGCAGAAACCGCTCTGTCCGCCTGCAGTCTTGTGCGGATCCAGGCACTGGAAAAGGAAGGGAGCCTTCGGGCAAAACGCCTTCTTACCATTCTGGCCCAGCCCGGAAAAATGCTTTCCACCATTCTCATCGGAAACAACCTGGTGAACATTTCCATCACCTCCCTGGCTACCACCTTAACCATTGATCTGTTCGGCAGTGCCCTGGTGGGTGTGATGACCGGGATCCTGACCCTTTTGATCCTGCTCTTCGGGGAGATCGTTCCCAAGACAGGTGCAAGACTCTATTCGGAAAAGTTAGCTTTGGCATACTCTTTCTGGATCTGGCTTTTGATGATCCTCTTAACTCCCGTCATCCTGTTGATCGACGGACTGAGCAAGCTGCTTCTGACCCTGGTAGGCATGGATCCCTCCAAGCGCCCTTCCGTCATGAGTGAAAAGGAGCTTATCACCTATGTGGATGCCAGCCATGAAGAAGGGGTCATCGAGACGGATGAAAAGGAAATGATCCTCAACGTATTTGATCTGAACGACTCCCTGGCAAAGGACATTATGATCCCCAGGATCGATATGACCATGATCCCGGTGCAGGCCTCTTATCACCAGCTGCAATCCTTATTCCAGGAGACCATGTACTCCCGTATCCCTGTTTACGAGGAGGATACGGAAAACATCATCGGTATTGTGATGCTCAAGGACTTTTTCCTGGTGAAAAAACAGGACGGCTTTTCCATACGCAGCATTCTCCGGGAGCCCTATTATACCTATGAAACCAAAAAGACGGATGAACTGCTTAAGGAAATGCAGGAAAGCAGCAACTCCCTTGCCATTGTGCTGGATGAGTACGGCGCTGCCATCGGACTGATTACCTTAGAGGATCTGTTAGAGGAGATCGTGGGTGAGATCCATGATGAGTATGATGAATCGGAAAAAGAACTGATCCAGACCTTAGAGGAAAACAGCTACCGCATTGCAGGAGCCGTGAAGGTGGATGATGTAAACGATGCTCTGCATACGACCTTAAGCTCCGAGCATTATGATTCCATAGGCGGACTGATGATCGAACAGCTGGATCGCCTGCCCCATGCAGGAGAAAGCGTTACCCTGGATGGGGGCTACATTCTCACCGCCGGAGAGATCGTCAAAAACCGAATCCGCTTCGTGGATCTGCTCCTGCCTGCGCCGGATGTGCCGGAAGGAGAGGATGCCCCGGATGAGGATGCTGCCGAACACGAAACCGAAACAAAAACAGAAGAAGAGGCCTGAGCCTCTTCTTTCTTTTTATTCATAGGCAATCGCCCCTGCATATCCATCCCCGACTTTGATAGTCTCTACGCTGATTCCGGCATTTTCCTTCCATCCATCCCCGGACAGCTCCGAAAGCATGGCAAAGATCCCTCTCCCATCCAGCTTGGCCGCCGCCTCCTTTTGGCACCAGAGGGATAACAAAAAACTGTCTCCGGCTTCCTTGGCCTTTTCTGTCAACGTCTCATATTCTGTCTGCTCCCATGGGGATAATACCTTTCTGATCATCCCCTCCGTAAAGCGCCGATTTTTTTGAATATCCAGACCGATGGGCTCATCCGACAAAGCCACCGCTGCCAGATCCCCGGAATGGGATATGGAAACATAGGGGACCAAATACCTGCCCTTCCAAAGGCTCCCCTCTCCTTCCAGATGACTTCTGCCATGGGCATCGGCGCACTCTGTAAGCTCCTGATATACCGCCTCAAGCTCCAGGTTTTCTTTTACAAGGGGTTTTTCCGTCTCACAAGTCAACACCTGCACGGGCTCTTTCGCAGCAAAATCAATTCCCGCTTCTCTGCAACACGAAAAAAAGGCCTCTCGCAGCAAAAGTCCCGCGCCGATGCATCGGGCGCGGTCCATCTTAGCCTTACAGGCATCCGCCTTCTTTTGCCGAAAGGAGGATACCTGCCGATAAGCCTTTTCATATTCTGCTTCCTTCAAGAGCAGTCTGCAATCACAGACCAGGATCTTTCTCATAACACCAACCGTTTCTTACTGCTTCAGTGCCTCGCGGTAGAAATCTACAAACTCCTCGTAGCCCTCTGCCTCCAGCTGCTGCTTCTGAAACTTCTTGTTCTTATTCATTCTCACCATCAGTACCTGACAGCCTTCGTTTCTTCTTTCCTGGGCCTTTGCGATAGCCTCCGCTAACTTTTCGGTGGGAAGTCCCTTCTCTAACAAAAATGCCACCTTTTTCTTCTCTCCGGGAATCTTGAAATCCTGCTCCAGAAGAATGGTGATGATCCGCTCAAAGCCGATGGAAAAACCACAGGCCGGGGTATCATTTCCGGTAAAACGTCCCACCATCTTATCATAACGTCCGCCGCCGGCAACGCTGGAACCGAAATCAGCCATCTCGATTTCAAAGATGGTTCCCGTATAGTAGCCCATACCACGTACCAGTGTGGGATCAAAGACGATCTCAAAGCCTTCCTGTCCGGCAGCCAGTACTGCCTCCCGGATCTGGGCAAGGGATTCGCATACTCCCTCTTCCAAATGATCTCCTAAAGTCTCCTGTAGATAGGCAATGGCATCCTCTGCCTGGTCCATTCCCGCAAACAGGGCCATGCACTGATCTGCGGCTTCCCTGGAAAACTCATTTGCCAGAAGCTCTTCATAAACCCCGTCTTTTCCGATCTTATCCATCTTATCCAGAATGATATACACGCTGTCGAAGCGTTCTTCTTCAAAGCCGGAGTAAGCTGCCATGGCACGCAGGATCCTGCGCTCGTTGATCCGCACCTTAAAGTTAGCAAATCCTAACTTTCTGAGGGTCGAGGTGGTAGCCAGGATCAGCTCGATCTCTGCCAGGTTGGTAGGCTCTCCCAGGATATCGATATCGCACTGCATGAACTGACGAAATCTTCCCTTCTGAGGTCTTTCCGCTCTCCACACATTTCCCATCTGCAAAGCCTTAAAGGGAGAAGGCAGTTCATTGGCATGATTGGCATAGTACCGGGACAGGGGAAGGGTCAGATCATACCGAAGTCCGGAATCTGCAAGATCATTTTCCGTAGCTGCACTGTCAATGTTCAGCTTCTCTCCACGTTTCAAAATCTTGAAGATAAGCTTTTCATTTTCTCCACCCTGCTTGGAGGACAGGTTTCCGATGCTCTCCAGACAAGGGGTTTCAATCTCCGTAAATCCGTAGCTTTTATAGTTCTCCCGGATGATCCGCATACACCAGTCGCGAATCTGCATCTCTCTGGGAAGAACATCCTTCATGCCGTTGACGGGCTTTTTATTCAGCTTCTCTGCCATACTCTATTTCCTTTCTGTTGCTCTGTTCCATATTCTTAACCGAACTACATTGTATCGCAGTCCGGCCGGGATTTACAAGAAAAACTTGCGTCAATCTGTTTATACAGGTCTTGTAAGATGTACGCTGCACCCTGCCACCTGTTTTTCGATGAGATCCTTTGCTGCCTTTGCCCTGTCTTCTTCTGAAAAGATTCCGAATACCGTAGGGCCGGATCCGCTCATCATACTGCCTATGGCATCGCACTCCAACATGCTTTTTTCCAGCTCACCGATTAGAGGATAATCCTCTTTTGTCACGCTTTCCAGCACATTTCCCAGTCTTTTGCAGACACCTTCAAGGTCCTGGGTTCTCAGAGCCTCCATCATGCCGTCAATGTCGGGATGGGAATAGTCCGAAAGGCTATCTACCTTCTGATAAACGGTTTTGGTGGATACGTCAAAGGGTGGTTTTGCCAGAAGAATATGACAATCCGGCAGGTCTGCAAGAGGGCTCAGCACCTCTCCGATCCCTTCGGACAAGGCGGTTTTACCCATAAGGCAATAGGGCACATCTGCCCCCAGCTTAACCCCCAGCTGCTGCAGCTCTTCTATGGAAAGATCCAGACCGAAGAGCTTGGAAGCTCCTTTGAGAGCTGCCGCACAGTCGCTGCTGCCTCCGGCCAGTCCCGCTGCCATGGGGATATTTTTCTGAAGGTGCATCTTAACCCCTTCCTGTATCCCATAGGTCTTCTTCATCAGGGCTACGGCCTTATAGACCAGATTGCTCTCATCACAGGGAAGGCCCGAAACATCTGTTGTCAATAGGATCTCATCCTCCGGGATCCTTTCCATTTCCAGTTCATCACAAAGGGAAAGGGATTGCATAACCATCTTTACCAGATGATAGCCGTCCTCTCTTTTTCCCAGCACATCAAGCCCAAGATTGATCTTGGCGTGTGCCTTCAGGGTTATGGAATCCATACGCGCATCCTTTCATTTCCTGATTCTATGTCAAAAACCCGACTTTTACTGTATCATACATCCTCTTACGTCACAAGGAGTTTTACAACTGCAAAAACATCTGCTCCTTCTTTCGGATCAGCTCCTCTATGGTATCGATATAGAGTCTGACATCCCGGGGATTATCACTTCTTTCGATCTTCCCTTCGCTCACCTTTTTGGAGATGGTTCCTGCGCCGCAGGCGATGACGCTCTGCACCTCCTCCATAATGAGGATGTTGTAAATGCCGAACTTTCCGTCCCTGGCAAAGCCCACGTTTTCCAGATTCCCCGTCATATTCTTCTGACGATACAAGTAGTAAGGCAAAAGCTTCATGCTTTCGGCTGCCTCATAAGCCAGGGCCAGGGCCTGTCTGGTATCCCAGTTCAGATCCACGCCCTTTTCCGTCATGATCCGGTGAAGATCCGATCCTCTCTTAATAGCCAAACTGTGGACCGTCATACTGTCGGGCCCCAGCTTTTGCACTTCCTTCAGGGTTCTTTGCACCATTTCAGTATCCTCCCCGGGAAGCCCTAAAATAAGATCCATATTGATGTGGGAAAAGCCCTCCTCCCTTGCCAGGGCAAAGGCCTCTTTCACCTGTTCTGTCGTAGCTGCACGGCCTATGAGCCGAAGGGTTTCCTCATTCATGGTCTGGGGGTTGACGGAGATCCGGTTTGCACCGCCCTGCCGAATAACTTCCAGCTTTTCTTTTGTAATGCTGTCTGCTCTTCCCGCTTCCACAGTATATTCCAACACCCCGGATAGGTCAAAGCTTTCCGTGATGGCCCCCATGAGCCTTTGCAGCTGGTCTGCCGAAAGGGCCGTAGGCGTTCCGCCGCCGATATAGACGGTATCCAGCACCTTTCCTTCCATGATCCTGGCACTTGCCCGGATTTCCCGGATGGTCGCCTCCAGGCAGGGTTCTACCAAATCCCTGCAGCTTCCTACTGCATCGGATACAAAGGAGCAGTACAGACATCTGGTGGGACAAAAGGGCACCCCTACATACAGACTATATCCCTTCTCCGGATGCAGCTTTCTTATAAGGGAAAGCTCCCTCCCTGCAATATCCACAGCCACCTTTGCTTTTTCCCGGCTGACGAAATAGCGCGTTTTATAAAACTCTATAATACTCTGCCGATCTTCTTCTGTGATGGGCAATGCATCCTCCCCACGTTCTTTCTCTGCCGGCAAAAGGGCTTCCAGCCTTGTTCTGGCGAGCTTGGTGGGACGAACTCCCATTAAAGAGCCCCAGGGCAGCTGATGCCCCGTATAAGAGCAAAGACTTTCATAGGCAAAATTCTTGATGGCCTCCTGCATACTTGGATTGACCATAAGGTCCGGCTTTGCCCGATTTACAAAATTTGCAGCAGAGGCTATTGCCGTCGAATCGGCCTGCTGCAAAATGGCTTCTTCAGAAGACTCCTCGCTCTTTTTTTCCGATTCTTCATATCCCAGCTGCTTTATCGCCGCAGGATCCAGGGCGCAAAACAGCAATTTCTCATGATCCTGACCGATCCAGAAGATCTTCCGGTCCCCATCCTCCTGCTGCTCTCTGACCTTCCTTTGCCGTCCTCTGCTGCTGCGGCCTGCTTCTTCTTTTTCCCCGTCCGTGGCCGTATCCGGGGCTTTTTCCTCCACCTCTGCCAGAGAAATGACCCGCAGGCTTACGGAACCGAAAAATGCTTTAAAAAGAGCGTGCAGATAGGATTGCATCCCTCTTTCCTTTCCGTTATCATACACTGTCAGATGTTTCATTCTCTGTCCTTTCCTATGGGATCTGATCTGTGACCCAAATAGATGAAAAAACGGCAACCGCCTTTCGGCTGCTGCCGTCCTGATCCTTATCCTATTTCCCTTTTCTTAAACATCGAAACGCTTTTTAGAAAAATGCTTCCGGTCCCGCAACGGGATTGTACTTCTTTTCATGGCCGATGGTGGTCTGCTCTCCGTGTCCCGGGAACACCTTCGTATCATCGGGCAGTACAAAGAGCTTATCCTGAATGGAACGTACCAGCTTGGAGGTACTTCCCGTAGGGAAATCCGTCCGTCCCACGGATTCCTCAAATAAGGTATCTCCGCTGAGCAGGATCCCGTCCGCTTCAAAATAGTAGCAGCAGCTTCCCTGGGTATGTCCCGGGGTTGCAATGAGGCGTCCTTTGATATCGCCGTATCCGATCTCGGCGCCGTCGGAAAGATAGGTATCTACCTCAGCGGTCACTGCTCTTCCGAAAAGATCAGAGACGTTCATCTCCACGTCCCCGCAAAGCTCCTTCTCTTCCTCATAAGCAAAAACGTTAGCCTCAGTTAACTCTTTCAATGCCTTCAAACCATAAATATGATCGAAATGTCCGTGGGTCAGGTAGATGCCACGAACCACAAAACCGTGCTCGGAGAGCTTTTGATAGATCATATCTCCATGGGCTGCGGGATCAAATACCAGCACATCCTTTTCGCCTTCACGATACAGAAAATATACATTGGTCGCCGCTGCTCCCATGACCATACGGCCGATCTTAAGTTCTCCCATCAGCTTGTTTTCCTCTCAATATCCAGCACGCTCTCAACTGCACGGAGCCTGTCTATGATGCTTTGCAGCTGCTCCTTGGAAGAGATCTCAAAGGCGATCTCCATGGTTGCGATGCCCTGTTTGCTTACACGTGTATTCAGCGCTCTGATGTCCAGTTCTCTTTCTGTCAGAATTCTGGAGATATCCACCAGAAGGCCGCTGCGGTTATTGGCGTGAATGGTGATCTCCACAAAGTACTTGCCTGCGCCCTCTAAGGATTCCTCCTGCCACTCCGCATCAATGAGTCTGGAACGCTCCAATTCCGGAAGGGACAGCATGTTTTTACAATCCGTCCGGTGAATGGAAATGCCGCGCCCTCTGGTTACAAAGCCCACGATCTCATCTCCCGGTACAGGAGAACAGCACTTGGAAAAGCGCACCGAAACATCTGTAATGCCCTTTACCACAATACCGCGGGAGGATCCCAAAGAGTGGGTATGCATCTGTCTGGAAGCCTGCTGGTTACTCTCCTGAACCGCCTTCATTACCTGGGCGTCGGAGATCTCCTTGGCGTGCTCTTTTTCATAGAGCTCTACCATCTTGTTGACGATCTGGCCTTCCTTTAAGCCTCCATGGCCCAAAGCCGCCAGTACGGACTCCCAATCCTTGAAACCGTATTTTTTCATTACGGCTTCCATGTATTCGGGACGCATGATATTCACCTGATTGATGCTTTTCTGCTTGCAATAATCCAAAAGCATCTCTCGGCCCCGGATGATATTCTCATCCTTGCGTTCGTTCTTAAACCACTGATTGATCTTATTGCGGGCCTGGGTGGATTTTACCACAGAGAGCCAGTCAAGGCTGGGTCCCTTGGAATTCTGGCTGGTAACGATCTCGATGCGGTCACCGTTTTTGATCTGATAATCAATGGTTACCAGTTTGCCGTTGACCCTGGCACCGATCATCTTATTTCCCACTGCCGAATGAATGGCATAGGCAAAATCAATGGGGGTGGAACCCGCCGGAAGGTTCTTTACATCTCCCGTAGGGGTGAAGCAGTAAACGCTGTCGGAAAACAGCTCCAGATCGCTCTTTAACAGCTTCAGATACTGCTTATTATCCGAGGTATCCTGCTGCCACTCCAGAATCTGCTTCAGCCAGGAAAGCTTTTCCTCCTCGGTAGCACTGTTTCCGGAAACCTTCTCTCCGTTGCTGATCCGTTTATATTTCCAATGGGCAGCGATACCGTATTCTGCCGTTTTATGCATTTCATAGGTACGGATCTGGATCTCGAAGGGCTGTCCCGAGGATCCGATCACCGTGGTATGGAGGGACTGGTACATATTAGCCTTGGGCATGGCAATATAGTCCTTGAACCTGCCCGGGATAGGCTTATACATCTTATGGATCTCGCCCAGGGCTGCGTAGCAGTCCTTAACGGAATTGACGATGATACGAATGGCAAACAGATCATAGATCTGGTCTATGGTCTTGTTCTGATTCTTCATCTTTCTATAGATACTGAAGAAATGCTTTACTCTGCCGTCGATCTTGGCTACGATGCCTGCGTTTTTAATATCCTCGCCGACCTCTTCCACGATCTCCTGCACGTATTTTTCACGCTCCGATTTACGGATGGCGATCTTTTCCGCCAGATCATAATAAACATCCGGCTCTAAGTATTTCAAAGACAGATCATCCAGCTCCACCTTGACACGCATGATTCCCAGGCGCTGCGCAATGGGAGCATAGATATCCATGGTCTCTCTTGCTTTTTCCTGCTGTTTTTCCACGGACATATGCTTCAGAGTCCGCATATTGTGAAGACGGTCGCAAAGTTTGATGATGATGACGCGGATGTCCTTTGCCATAGCCAGGAACATCTTTCTTAGGTTCTCTGCCTGCAGCTCGATCTTATCCCCTTCGTACTGCAGCTGTCCCAGCTTGGTAACCCCATCTACCAAAAGGGCCACGTCCTCACCGAATTCCTCCTGCAGCTGCTCTACGGTAAAGATGGTATCCTCTACCACATCATGCAAAAGTCCTGCCGCAATGGTCTCCTGATCCATTTCCAGCTCAGCCAGTATGATGCCTACACAAAGGGGATGGATGATATAGGGTTCTCCGGACTTTCTGACCTGCCCCTCATGGGCTTTGGCCGCAACGTCATAAGCCCTCTCGATCAGGGTGATATCGTCGCTGGGGTGATACTTTCTGACCCGGGCGATCAGCTCTTCATAGAGTTCTTCCGGTTCCCGATACTCAGCGATGGTTTCTATATGCCCGTCATCTAATACCAGTGGGGTTTTACTCTCGGTTTTTTCATCCAACATCTGCATACACACCACACCTAAACTCACATCTTTGAAAAATATACAAAGGTAATTATATGATTTTTTGGGCCTTTCGTCAATGTCGTGGATGCACAAAAAGCCGCATCCGGACATCAGATGCGGCTTTTCCTGCTTTACATGGGGATGGTAAGCTTCAACGCTCCCTCTTTCGTTACACTTTTGCTGACTTCAATGCGGGAAAAGCACCTCCCGGCCTCTGCCAGAAAGCTTTCCGCCCTCTCCGTCCTTCCGCCTTCCAAAAGAACGCTCCCCTTCCTGATAGAAACGGATCTACCCGGATCCTTTTGTTTCAGTTCATATATCGTTTTTGCCATAAGATACAAATACAACACCGGATCCTTACGGATGGTAAGCCTTCCGGTTCCGTAAACATAAAGATCATGTAAAACCAGTGAATAGGGGAGCATTGCTTCCTCAAAAGAATAATCTATCCCCTCTGCCTCGCTCAGCATAAATGCTGCAACCATACAAGCCGCGAAAATACCGCCTCCGACTTCAGGTTCCGATCTGCAATGACGGTAATAACAAAAAATGCCCCACAGCTGTTCTGCTGAGGGCATTTCATGATGTACGGTGATACCGTTATTGTAAAACATTTTGTTTTCGCGCCTCTGACCGCACCAAATTTCCAGGCCGGTCAGAAATCTGCGCTCCATAAAGAATACGCTCCTTTGGCCGAATCTCAGATAGTGCCAAAGTTTTTCCAGAGCCTGATCCATTCCCAATGCTCCGGCGCCGGGCCAAGTCAGGCCCATGTTATCACATAGTTCATTCCTGATTGTCTGACTCCATTCGACCACCGGATCCACAGTCGTATTTCTCAGTATTGCCATTTTTTCCTCCTTATATGAAGGAAAGGAGGTCTCCACGGCATAGGACGGAAGTACTCTTATTGTAGCACGGAAACAGATCACATTTTTATATCAGATAATTAGTTCAACTCACTGTAGAAGGAATCGATGTTCTCTTCAGGAAGGGTAACAGGTTCCCAACCGAAATCCTGATAAGCTTTGATCTCCAGATTGTTAGCTGCTACATAGTTGGCAATGATCTGTGCTCTGGTTTTTTCCTTTGCATCAGAATCGCTATAAACCTTCATGAAGGCATCATACTCATCGCCGAAGATCTTCTTGGCAGACTCTTCAAAACCTGCACCATCCTCTACAACATCCATACCTGTTACTTCGTAACCTTCATCGGTGGATTTCACATGGATCACACCCGGATGGCATCCGCCGGCAACGTTCTCCAGGATATCTGCGCTCAGGTTATAATTGTAATAATCAAAATCGCCATATACCTTGATATCATCCTTGTCGCTCTCATCCAGCTTCACGATGGAAACACAGGGAATTCCCACCTCTGCCTCAGGATAGGAGCCGGCATAAGTATCGATCAGATACTTGTAAACAACGGAGTAAAACAGCTCGGGACCCGGATACTCATATGCGGGAAGGCTCGCCTTTGCCTCTTTGCTGTAGTCATGGAACTTAACGGAATCGATCAGCATGGACAGGTTATCCGAAGCAGCCATATCGATGGCATCATCACCGCTGTTATGTCCGGTTAACTCGAATACGAGGCATCCCTGCATATAGGAACGTATAATGGCTTCCATATACAAACCGGAACCGCCTTCCTCTACGGGCAGGCTTGCTCTGAAAACAGGAACGCTTTCATCGGTGGGGAAGGTTCCCTCACTCTTTTGGGCTTTATCGCCCCACTCAGCCACCAATTTGTCCGCAATGACCTCAGGGTCGGTGCTTGAGATATCATAGGTCACGGTCATCATATTGGTGCCGCCGCTCTCAGCTGTATAAACAAAGGTAGCCACGTTGTCCTTCTGATTTACCTCAAAGCAGTTCTCATCATACTGAAGACTCCAGCCGTTGGGATCTTCATAGGTTGCATAAGCAGGCGCCTGAACCTCTTCTGCCTCTTCTGCCTCAGTCTCCTGGGCAGGCTCTTCTGCAGCAGGTTCAACACTCTCCTCTGCGGGTGCCTCCTCTGTTACCGGTGCCTGCGTCTCAGCGGGAGCCTCATCCACAACCTTAGCACCACCGCATCCTGTGACGAGCAGCGCTGCTGTTGCAAATACACTTAACATACTGCAAATGTTCTTCTTCATGTTCTTCTTTTCCTCCTAAATCTTTACCAAATATTTTCAATCTGTTTACTGTAAACAGATCCTGTTCCCCTCTGAACAAGGCAAAGTATAGCACAGCAAAGTCCGTCTGTCATAGGTTTTTAGCAATTTGGTGAGTTTTGTATACTAAATTGAGGAAACAGGAAAAGGTTATTGTTAATTTTTTATCTAAGTATTGTATGAAAGGGGGAACAATGAGGTTAAGCGAGCTTCTCCGCGCTTCGCGCTACGGCTGCTCATATCGTTGAGGATCCTGCTTCGCAGCCCTATCCTGTACAAAACTCGAAAACCCGCAGCCTGCAGCTGCTCAATTGTCCGCTTCGCGGACGGTTTTCATGCGTATTTGCCCCCTCAACTTCATTCGCATTCTCGCCCTTCGGGCTTTCCGCGCTTCGCGCTATGAATGCTCATATCGTTGAGGGTCCTGCTTCGCAGTCAATTACCGTACTCGCAAAAACGCCATTCGCATTCCCGCCCTTCGGGCTTTCCGAATGCTCATGTCGTTTAGGGTTCTGCTTCGCAGTCCCCCAAAATACGACAGGAGCCCCTGGCTCCCGTGCAAGCACGGGCCTGGGGCTCCTGTCGCATTTTATTGCGAATACTACCTTTTATTCGTCACATCATTCCCAAGCCGGGATTAGCGGGCATCGGAGGGGTGGGCTCCTTAATGGTAGCCACTGCGGATTCGGTGGTCAGGAAGGTGGAAGCAACGCTGGTCGCATTCTGCAGTGCGCTTCTGGTTACCTTGGCGGGATCCAGGATGCCTGCGGCAACCATGTCCACATACTCTTCCTTCAGGGCATCAAAGCCTGTGCCTACCTTGGACTCTTTTACCTTATTGATGATCACGCTGCCTTCCAGACCAGCGTTAGCTGCAATGTGGTACAGAGGAGCTTCCAGAGCCTTCAGAACGATCTGTGCACCGGTCTTCTCATCACCTTCCAGAGTCTCTGCCAGTTTGGCAACCTTCTTGGAAGCGTGGATGTAAGCACTTCCGCCACCTGCGATGATACCTTCCTCAACGGCTGCTCTGGTTGCTGCCCGCGCATCCTCCAGACGAAGCTTCGCTTCCTTCATCTCGGTTTCGGTAGCTGCACCTACACGGATCACTGCTACGCCGCCTGCCAGCTTGGCAAGTCTTTCCTGAAG
>JAEEKV010000324.1 GCA_016282595.1 Lachnospiraceae bacterium | reverse complement strand
GACGGTTTCCTGAATATCGTCAGCCCCGGTGATGTGATTGAAATACAAGGGCGAAAATATACTGTTTACGCTTTGGTAGATATTCCTATGTTGATTGAGTATCCTGTATATAATCCCATCGAATGTAACTTCATCCTCCCGGAAGACGAGTATCTGTCAGTTTATGGTGACCAAGATCCTATGCGCACACTTGTTGATGTAGAGGATAGCAAAGAGGCGGCATTTGAAGAATGGTTAAAAAGCTATACGAAGAATACATCACTCAGTTATACCTCAAAGCAGAGTGTCATAGAGGATAACAAATCCTTCGGGCAGCTATTTGCAATAGCCGGGATCCTTGTAGCAGTAATCCTCGGCGTGATCGGCATCATGAATTTCGGCAACACCATCATCGCATCCATTATCTCAAGAAGCCGTGAGTTTGCCATTCTCGAAGCAGTAGGAATGACCGTAAAAGAGCAGAAAAGAACCCTTCTGAAAGAAGGCTTCGGATACTTTGTCTATACATCAGTATTTACAGTACTTCTATCAAGCATTTTAAGTGTAACCGCAGTGAAGACATTTGTTAACAATCTTCCCATGTTTTCATGGCACTTCAGCCTTACGTCACTTGCCGTGTGTCTTCCTGTGATACTGGTCGTTATCCTGATCATTCCGGCAGCGGCCTATAAAATGATCAACAGAAGAGGCCTGATAGACAGACTCAAAAATACCGCTGGCGACATATGATTTGTGGTATACTTAGAGTGTCATTGGGGACGGTTCTTTTTGACAACCATGCGGATAAGATATCAATACATGCAGCATATGCGGCAGCAGGGGATATAGTCCTGTTATTGAGGCTGAAGATTTTGCAGATAGGATTACATATAGAGAGTTGACAAAGACTCAGCAGCGTCAGCCTCTTGATGAATTTGGCCGATGCAGTGATTGTGCGAGAGTACAAGATTGTTGATAACAGGAAGAAGTGAGGAGAAAATGAAAAAGAAAGATGAGATATGAAAATATTACTCGAGCTGTTTTCATCAGAAGACCTAACCGTTTTATCGCAGAGGTAGGGATAGATGGGCATGAGGAAAAAGTCCATGTGAAGAATACCGGGAGATGTAAAGAACTGTTGATACCCGGTTGCGAAGTATGGCTGACATCTCCGGATTCGCCGGGACGAAAAACGAAATATGATCTGGTGGCGGTCCGAAAATCTAATGGTGTCCTTTTCAACATTGACAGCCAGGCACCGAATAAAGTAGTTAGTGAATGGCTGGCAACACAAAGCTTTGATGTAGTGAAACCGGAATATTCTTTCGGGGATTCACGGATAGACTTCTACATGGAACGGGGAAATGAAAAGTATTTGATGGAGGTCAAAGGCTGTACCCTTGAAGTGGATGGAATTGGTTATTTTCCTGATGCACCCACAGAGCGTGGGGTGAAGCATATCCGAGAACTGATCCGGGCAAAGGAAGAAGGATATCACGCTATTCTTGCTTTTGTGATCCAAATGGATGGTGTGGATGTAGTCAGAGCGAATGTTGATACACACCCGGAGTTTGGGGAGGTGCTTAATGAAGCAAGAAAAGCCGGTGTTGAGGTGAGATTTCTTACCTGTCATGTGGAGCCGGATGTGCTTGAAATAATGGGAGAGCACGAATTATGAAATATCAGGGCAACGATGTAACGTGTACTTTTACGGAATTGTTAAGCACCGTAACAATATCTTAAAGATACACGGTACGCAGCAATATCAAGGGATGAGGAATAGTATGGAACGTGATGAAAGCATGGAATTAGAAGTGGTAAAAAAGAGAATACAGGATACAGAGGTACATCTGGATAAGATACGTGGATGTTTCGTCGGCGGAGCGGTGGGAGATGCCCTTGGGTATGCGATAGAGTTCCGGAAGGAAGAGCAGATCTTATCAAGATATGGTCAGCGGGGCATCACGGAGTATGAGCTTGATCGTGCAACCGGGAAAGCACTTATATCTGATGACACTCAAATGACGCTCTTTACTGCAAATGGCCTCCTTGTTGGAGATACTCGTGGGGCACTCCGGGGGATTCGAGCCTTGCCGAGAAGCTATGTCGCAATGTCCTATAATGACTGGCTTAAGACGCAGAATATGTCCTATGAAGAGTGTAAGAGAAAGCCCCGTGACTATAAGCGTATTACATCATGGCTGTTGGATGTGCCGGAACTGTTTAGCCTAAGAGCACCTGGGAATACCTGCCTTTCTGCCCTGAGTGGACGACAGGCGGGCGATGGGCACGAGGATTCATATGTCAAAGCTCCTTTGAATAATAGCAAAGGGTGCGGCGGTATTATGAGAGTGGCGCCGCTTGCATTAAGATATCGGCATTTAAGCATGGATAAGCTGGATATGGAAGGTGCCGAACTTGCAGCGATAACGCATGGCCATTCACTTGGATATATGCCTGCGTCTGTTCTTGTGCACATTATTAACAGGATTGTATTTGGCGAGGAGAAGAGCCTTAAAGATATTGTTCTTGATGCAAAAGATACAGTGGCGAATCTGTTCCGTGGAGATAAGCACCTGAAGGAGCTGACAGATATCATTGACCTTGCTATAGAACTATCCGGGAACGAGGATGATGATCTCGATAACATACACAGGATTGGAGAAGGCTGGGTTGCCGAGGAGACGCTGGGTATAGCTATATACTGTGCGCTTAAGTATCAGAACAGCTTCTCTGATGGTGTGATCGCTGCGGTTAATCATAACGGTGACAGCGATTCTACGGGAGCGGTTACAGGAAATATCCTTGGGGCTTTGCTTGGAAATTCAGCTATTGAAGAAAAATGGAAGGAGAATCTGGAGCTGATAGATGTTATCACTGAAATGGCAGATGATATTTGCCATGGCTGCCAGATGAGCGAGTACGGTTCATACAGAGACCGTGACTGGGAAAGAAAGTATATCCATAGTCATTGGCGGGAAGAAGGTGTCACTAGGGGTGTCACTGGGGACGGTTCTTTTTGACAACCTTTGTTGATTTATTGATTTTTTTCAATATATTTTCCGTCATCCTCAATGCGCAGCAATGTGCCGTATGCGCTCCCGAGCTCGGCAAGGGAGTTGCGAAGGATAGTATAATCTGACAGCTCGCTTTTGTCGATAACGCCGTCCATCGAGATCTCGATGAGACGGTTGATATCTATCTGCTTAAGTTTATTGAGTTCGTTCATGATCTTCATCATGGTAGTGCTGAGGATTTCTTCATTCAGCGCGTCTACAGGCAACAGATCGATTTCTTTTCCCACCGGACATTCGGCATAGCAATACCAGCGGCAAAGGCGTTTGCCGTTGAGGTTGCGGGACAGATTTACGATGTCCTCCGGGGTTGGAGTGAGTTTGCCGCGCTCATAGTCCCCGAGCTTATCCCGGGTGAGCAGAGATTCTTCGGCAAGCTGTTCCTGGCTCTTTTCATATTTCCGCCGGAGTTCTTTGTATACTTCGCAGTTTTTCATCTCTTCGTTCTTCATCTGATACCTCCGAAAATACCATAACATCAGGCTGAGAAGATTATATCACAATACGATGTATTTTTGTGGGATTCTTCCGCAAAATGGAAGATTTTTGCCATATTGATCTGTGGAGATAATCCACAATATGGTGTCGGATTGTGGAAAATGACCTGATATTTGAGCGAAACTTGGAATATATATGGCTGAAACAGTGACGCTGAGGCATTAGAATATCAGTATAAGAACTGAAAAACAGCCAACCCGGTAGCTTATAGCACGATATGAAAATTCGAAGCGAAACAATAAGACAGATTAGGAGGAAAAAGATATGTTGACATTATTATTTGTGGTTTGCGTACTGGCATTTGCAGGCAGGATCGTTATCTGGGCATTGAAAGCAGCCTGGGGGATTTCCAAATTGGTATTGACCATCGCACTTCTTCCGGTGATCATTATCGGGGGCATTGTACTGGGACTGGTAAAGGTGGCGCTGCCGTTTCTCATTATCGGCTTGATCATTTCGTTCTTTGCAGAGCCCAGGAGAGCAATGTAAGTTGATGGAATCAGGGTGTATCAGACAAAAGGAGGGAATTGGGTATATCCCATAACTGCGTTTGTGTGGTAAAATCATAGTGGTTTGAGAGCATTGGGGCCTATGTATGATCAAAGGATGTGGAGAAAAAATGATTAGATACGATGACTATATCTCACCTGAAGAATACCTGGAATTACGCAAAACGGTCGGATGGAGGCTTTTTCCGCTCGAGGAAGCAAAGAATTGTGTTGAGAACGCATATATGGTTCTTTGTGTCAGGGATGATGAAAGAGCGATAGGTGTTGTAAGATTATCCTGGGACGGCGGTTATGTGGCTTTTCTGTCAGATGTAATCGTTATGCCGGAATATCAGGGACAGGGAATTGGAAAAAGGTTGGTTGAAGCTGTTATCAAAAGGATTAAGGATGATATGAAGCCGGGCTATATGGTGAATCTGAATCTGAATTCCGCTAAGGGGAAGGAACCCTTCTATGCAAAACTCGGATTCGTGGAACGTCCGAATGAAGATGCAGGCGCCGGAATGAATCAGTGGCTGATCTTGGAAGATTGAAGCGAAGTACCATGTACTTTTTTCGAGGAGGAATCGCAAAATGTATGAAAACATGATCGACAAAGTGATGGCCCTAGCGGACCATCACCTGATAGGTAAATTGTTTTCCGATGATATCCCGGCCGGCCTCAAATGCGAGTTTATAGTGCCCGGGCTTTAAAGTGAGAGCCTGGGAGACAATCAGATTTCCTTTGGAGGTTTTATCTACCACTGCAGTTCCGTTTTCATCATAAATCCTGAAGCTGATATCGGTATTTTTTGCGCTGGCGACGGCCACGATCGTATAGGCTTTTTCTTCGGTCACATCTATTTCACTTTGTGCAAGATTTTCTGTTCCATAGTTTTCTTCATCTACAACATAGGTGTAGTTCCAATTAAGTAGTGCACCGTTCATGCCTGTGTAGGTGTTGACAAGGGTGATGATAATACCGCCCCAGAATAATACTCCGGAGATGATGAGGGCGATAAAATATCTTTTTGCTTTATGCGATTCTCTGTCTAAAAACATGGCGCCTGTGACCAGCAGGATCGGGGCCAGACAGCTGAACAGCATATAACTGCCAACCAGGGAAGCCTTACTTGCGTTGAGCGCTGCAGCGCTGTTTTCTGCCATCTGTGCGGCACCTCCCGCAACACTTTTTGCGAGCAGGCCCATACCTGCAGATATGGCATTGTTGGTAAAATGCACCAGCATCGGGAGGAGAATATTATTCTTTTTTACCATGATATAAGCAAGAATGGCGCCCAGGCATGCGGTATTCAGGAACCGAAGAGGATCCAGGTGAAAGATGCCGAAGAATATTCCGATGATCAGCACGATCTGCCAATCTTTTTTCAGGGACCGGAAGCATGAAAGGACAGCACCTCTGTTAAAAGCCTCTTCGCAGATTGCCGGCAGAGCGGATAAAACCAGAAGGAGTGGCAGAGCGCTCATGGAATCGCCATAGAGAAAGGAGGAAAGATCAGAGATGTGATCTATACCGCCTTTTACAAAAAGAAGCGATATTCCAAGGCACAGGAGATTTAATAAAAAACCGCCGGCTGTGAGAAAAAGAATGCCGAGGATATCCATGCCCGTGGGCTTTCGGATGGGAAATACCTCGCTGATCTTCACCTTTCTGATCAGACAGAATAGAAGAGAGATGGCCAATAATCCAAGCTCTGTTGCAATCAATCCGGGAATACCCCATTTGCTTTGCATAAAGCTGCCGCAAAATATAAGAAAGGCAAGTCCTATGCAAAAAAACACCACGCCCATCCATGGCTTTAATCTCTCTTGGTCATTGATCTGTACCATATGATCTATCCTCCGTATTTGAATCCTGATCTGATGACTGTTTTCATTCCAATACGTAATGATAAAAGAAAGAATCGGATTTGTAAACCACTTTTGGATTCACAGCCGAAGTATTGCTATAGGGTATTTATTTGGCGTATAATGGGGATGTATGACGAGGGGAATCTTAAGAAAGGTGGATGACAGATGAAAGCAATGAATTTCAGAAAACCAAGACGCGTTATAAAATTGAATAAGGCTTATCAAAAATGCATGGTTCTTCTGGCAGGCCTTTTATGTTTTGCAGGCCTGTCCATTGTTCCTGTTTATGCGAAAGGATCAGGAACTGCGGAAGACCCGGTCATTGTCTACGACTATGAAGAACTTCGAAGTTATCTTGTCAACGCTGCAGAGAACCAAAAGTATTATATCAAACTCGGACAGGATGTTCACAGTGATGAAGACAATAATTATCGGTGGCTTTCGACCACACGGAGCTCACAGGATGTTATCCTGGATCTTGCCGGTCACACGATAACGAGGGATCCTGATACTTCTACGGACAAAGCGGCGGTTGAAATACGCATCGGCACGCTGACGATCCGTGACAGTAAAGGCGGCGGAAAGATCCTATTTGGCGGATGCCTGGATAACGGGATCCTCTGCGATGTCGAGGAAACAGGAAAACTGATCATGGAAGGCGGAACGGTAGAACCTACTGCGGAACGCAAGACAAAAAAACGGGAAACATCCGCCATCACCATGATCGGATCGGGGCAAATGATCATCAACGGCGGCATTTTCCGGGCTTCGATCGGATTAAATCATTGCGGCGGGAATATGGTCATCAATGGCGGCGAGTATTATACGCTGAATACGGGTTCCAACGCGGAAGCCATGCAGTTAAACTCCGGTGCCGGTTCT
>JAEEKV010000323.1 GCA_016282595.1 Lachnospiraceae bacterium | reverse complement strand
TGACACTGGATAATGCCACCATTACGGAGTTCATGGTGCATGCATATAAATCAAATCAGTCCTTTTCGGACAGGTTCTTTATTGCATCCGTGGAGAAATCACTGAATATCGTGTTAAAGGGTAAGAACACGATCAACGGAAGCAAATTGACAAACCGGGAGGAGCTGATAGGTATCGGTACGGAAACCGGATGCAATCTGAAGATCAGCGGAGACGGAACGTTGGAGATCATCGGCGTGCATCAGGGTATTCAGGTGGGATGCTCCTATAACGAAGCAGTGGGAACGGATCTGACACTGGAAAAAGCCAATATCTCCATCGAAACGAAAAACAAGGAACCCTTCCCCGACGGCGGAAGCGGCATTGTAGTATGGTTTGGTAAATTCACTGCCACAGACAGTAATATTAATATCATTACCAATTGGAAATCGAAAAAGGGAATGTATATCCCTACCTCCGAGGATGCGGTATTTAAAAATACCACTCTGGAAATCCGCTCCATAGGAGACGCCATCAACTACGGCAACAGTGAAACGGATAAGGGCAGTATCACGTTTGACAATTGCAAAGTAAATCTGGTTTATACCGGTCAGGACCCCGATGATCCGGGTTCCAGTCCGTCTCTGATCCCCGCCGATCAGTATGCAGTACGTCTGCAGGGTACCTACGAGACGAGCGAAAGCGGCAAAGAGGGAAAATATTTGGGCAACTTCCGATCCATCAACATTGTAGGCGGAGGAACTTTCGAAGCGTCTTCTGTAACCAGGATCACTAATCAGGTGGATCAAAGCAAGCATAAAATAGCTGCAAGTTCTACCTTTGCCGATGCGGAAGGATACGGAAAAGATCTGTTTGCCCGCCAGGTAAAGATCACCGTGGGCAGCGAAGGCAGCGGTAGCGGCGGCAGCGGCGACGGAGACAAGGATAAAGACAAGGACGAAGATAAAGATAAGGACAAAGACAAGGACAAAAGTGCCTTTACCGGCGGTGTAGACGGCAAAGGAAACGGAGAGGACGGAACTCCCCTTAGCAAAGGAGCCAATTCACTGGCAATGGATGCATACCTGACAGGATATGATCAGGAAGCAGATCCTGCCGGCAGCGATTATTTCACGCTGGCTGCAAAGTTGAAGACGGCAAAGAAGAATTCCATTCAGATCGGATGGAACAGTGCTCCCGGCGCTATGGAGTACCGGGTATATGCCACCAAGTGCGGTAAGGGCAACAAATACGCAAAGGTTGCATCTGTCAACTCAACTTCCTATCTCTACACGGACTATAATGGGAAGAAGCTGAAAAAAGGAAACTACTACAGATTCATCATCGTTGCAGTAGACGAGAAGGGAGATGTGGTTTCCACTTCAAAGACCGTTCATGCAGCAACCTTAGGCGGCAAGGTGGGCAACTGCAAGAAGATCAAGACCAAGGCAAAGAAGAACAAAGCCAAAGTTAAGGTGAAGAAGACCTTTAAGCTGAAGACCAAGCAGGTTGCGGAAAAGAAGAAAGCCAAGATCAAAAAGCACAGAGCTTTGCAGTACGAGAGTACAAATCCGGCTGTTGCTACCGTAAATAAGAAGGGCACCATCAAGGGTGTATCCAAAGGCAGCTGTGAGGTTTATGTATATGCCCAGGATGGCGTGTGTGCAAAGATCAAAGTAACCGTGAAATAACTACGGCAACTGACAGATAACAGAATATTTGAATCATAACCGGTGACGGTAAAGGAGGCGCTTATGGTAGGAAAGACAAGGATGTTGGGAATACTGAAAGGAGCTTTTGCGGTCTTTTTGTCCGCGGCAATGACGCTGTCTTCTTTACCGGCGCCGGTTTTTGCGTCTCAAAATGCGTCCCAAAATGCATCCCGAAACGCAGAAAGTATGCCGCAGCTTACGAAGGAAGCAGCGGGGATTGATGTGAGCCTGTTAAAGGAAGACAGTGTTCGGGAACGGAAGGAAGATAAGGAAAGAGAGCAGAGAATACGGGAAAGCAGCGCCGGATCAGACTGCGGCGAGCAGATTACATCTGAGACAACGGATGGCGAAAACAGAATTTATCAAAGCGATATTTGCGACCTGGTAGCCACCGTGAAAAACGGTGAAGAAGGTGACGTTTCCTTTGCGGGAGTGTCTTGCGGCGAAGAGTTTGCGCTGATGATCATCAACACAAATAAAAACGTGACCATCAGCATGAAGGAAGGAAAGACAACCACTTCGGATTGTATTTATGTGACAGGTTCGGATCAGTCCAGGGATACAAGACATATAACCCTGGATAACGTGACCATTGACAGATCAAATGTGGATGTGTTCTACCAGACCATAGAACTTGCCACGGGAGTGACAGCGGAAAGCAGAGCTGCCATGTACGGCATTTATTTTCCGGGCGCCGTTCTGAATTATGAAGGCGGATCGAAGGAATATATGGGTAAGCTGCGGCTTACTTTAAAGGGAGCCAACACGGTAAAGGGTGCCAAGGCATCCAATCTGAATACCCAGGGTGCTGCCTCCGATCCGGATGGAGTTGTTTCCGGCATCTGGGCCATGAATCTGGGAATTGACGGAGACGGTAGTCTGGATGTAACAGGACCGGAATGCGGCATTTTTGTAAAAAGACAGTTTCTGATGCAGAGCGGATGCTTATCTGCTGCTGCCTCCGGAACCGGATCGGATCTGAAATGCAATACCTCCCTTTTGACAGGGGGCTGCTTTGCAAAGGCTGCAGATGGAAAGGTATACGGACTTCCTGTTTATAACGGAACGGTGAAAAACGGCGAAGCGGACCTTTGCGAGCTGAAGGAAAACACCGATCCCCAAACAGCTGCAAAGTATCCCTACACAATAGCTTATACGGACGAAGCGGAGGCATTCCTTGGCTCCATGATCGGCAGAAAAATGCTCTCCGAAAAAGAAGGGGGAGAGGACTTTGTTTCGGCTTATGATATGGCGCTGACAGGTCTGGATGCGTATGGGATGGGCGGCTCGGTTTCCCTGTCTTACGGCATGAATTACGGCTTTGATATGAGTCAGTCCCTGAGCATTGTGAATGCGCTGAAAAACGATCATCCTGAGTACTGGTGGCTGTGGATCGACAAGACCAGCCCGGGACCGGGTGGGGCTTCCGTTGTACTGCAGAATGCATACAGCGGTGCCAAGGTAGCTTCCAAGAGTGCTGAATTCGAGGCAGCGGTACAAAGGGTGCTTCGCAGATCCGGTGTTTGCGATCAAATGAGCGACTATGAAAAAGCATATGTGCTGTATCAGGCTTTGGCTGCTTCGGTAGAGTATAGTGCAAGCTATATGGATCAGTCTGCGGGCAGCGCCTTTACGGAAGGAAAGGCTGTCTGCGACGGTTATGCAAAGGCTTTTATCTACCTGTTGCAAAAGCAGGGTATTGCTGCAAGTTATGTGGAAGGCTGGGGCGAGCCCGGAGGACTTGATACCGGCGGCGATATGCACGGCTGGGTCATTGCGGAGATTGGCGGAAAGTACTACTACTTCGATCCTACCTGGGATGATGGCGGAAATACGGCTTCCTTCGGGAACTTCTGCCTGAATGAATCGGAGTTTCATACAAAAGGGCATACCGCAATTCCGGAGAATATGGGATATGATCTTCCGCAAGCAGCCGGGGAAAGCTTAGGCGCACCTGCAGAAACAGTGACCATCACCGCAACCCAGGCGACGGGAGGCACCTTGTATCCGGACAATCTGAAGGTAGTAAAAGGATCTTCTGTTTTGATCACCGCCGTGCCGGAAGAAGGAAAGAGCGTGGACGCTCTGACCGTGGGAGGAACGCCCATACAGATAACAGAGCAGGAAGACGGCAGTTTTTATGCAATCGTAAACAATATATCTTCGGATCAGACGATCGCGGTTACCTATAAAACCGGAAGCAGACAGAGCACTGTGCTGTCGGCGGATCCGGCAGACCAGTCTGCTACGCAGGGAAAGAGCGTTACAGTAGGTATTTATGCCAAAGATAAAGGCGGAAATCCCCTTTCGGATAAATTCATCCGCCTGACGATCACCTCTTTGACAGATGCGGGATTCCAAAAGACAGTGCCCGGACAAAGCACAAATACATCCGGTCTGGCATCTTTTACCCTGACAGATCTTCCTGTAGGACAGTATCGTATTATTGCGGAGTTTTTGGGAGATGAGCAGAATCGTCCCGGTAAAACCTTCCTGTCTTTGACGATAACGGAATATGTCGTATATGAGGCAGGAGATTTCCTGTTGCAGCGTGTCGGCGGCGGTAAGCTTGTGAATGGCACGGATTATGAATACTCGGAAGAAACAGTGGGAAGTGATAAAATAGACGGCTCCGGCGTACTGACGATCCTTTCCGTAACGCCTATGATCATCTCCATGAAAGAAGACGTCAGCGTTTCCCATGACAGGATCTGTATTGCCAATCCCACCGGCAGTCGTCTGCCCATGGCGGATATTACCCTGCGGGGCGTGGCCATCGACAGAAGCGGTCTGACCATTGAAGGTACGGCCTGCCAAGCAGGAGCATATAATCCGAATTCGGATGATCGAAAGCTGGCAGCGGGCATTTTTGCGCAGACAGGATTGGAAGAGGCAGTGATCACACTGGAAGGCTACAACGTGATCACCGGCGCAGGAAAAGCAACAAAAGGGACTGTGAGTACGACAGTAGGTGAAAAAACGACAACGTATCAGACGGAAACCACCTGCTATTATGCAGCCGTCAGTCACGGCAAGCTGACCTTTGAAGGAACGGGCAGTCTGGAAGCAATCTGCAAATCCGATCAGTCAAGTGCCTATGTATACGGAATCAACACAGGCTCCATGATCGTAAAATCCGGTACCATAACCGCGACGGCTGT